>NZ_JBEZIQ010000019.1:47522-158514 GCF_040651155.1 Kitasatospora sp. NPDC048545 | reverse complement strand
ACCACGGACCGGCGGGGTGACCACGGACCGGCGGGGTGACCACGGACCGGCGGGGCGGCCGCAGACCGGTGCCTGCGGCCGCCCCGCCGTGTCGGCGGCCCGGAGCTACTTGCCGGAGGCCGGGACGGTGCCCAGCCGGCCGGCCTGGAAGTCCTCCATGGCCTGCTGGAGTTCACGGTGGCTGTTCATCACGAACGGTCCGTACCAGGCGACCGGCTCGCGGATGGGCAGCCCGCCGAGCAGCACGACCTCGAAGTTGGCGTTCCGGGAGTCCTGGCTCTCGTCGGCCCGGATGGTGATCGAGTCGCCGTCGCCGAACAGGACCGCCTGGCCCATGCCGAACGGGCGGCGCTCCTGGCCGGCCGAGCCCTTGCCCGCCAGGCCGTAGGCCAGGGCGTTGAAGTCGGACCGCCAGGGCAGGGTGATTTGGGCGCCCGGGCTGATCGAGGCGTGGATCATGGTGATCGGGGTGTGGGTGGCCCCGGGCCCCTGGTGGCCGTCCAGCTCGCCGGCGATCACCCGCAGCAGGGCGCCGCCGTCCTCGGTGCTGAGGAGCTTGACGCTGCCGCCGCGGATGTCCTGGTACTTCGGGGCGATCATCTTGTCCGAGGCGGGCAGGTTCACCCACAGCTGGAGGCCGTGGAAGAGGCCGCCGGACTGCACCAGCGACTCCGGCGGGGTCTCGATGTGCAGCAGGCCGGAGCCGGCCGTCATCCACTGGGTGTCGCCGTCGGTGATGACGCCGCCGCCGCCGTGCGAGTCCTGGTGCACGAAGGTGCCGTCGATGATGTAGGTGACGGTCTCGAAGCCGCGGTGCGGGTGCCAGGGGGTGCCCTTGGGCTCGCCGGCCGCGTAGTCCACCTCACCCATCTGGTCCATCATGATGAACGGGTCGAGGTACTTGGTGTCGATCTTGGCGAAGGCGCGGCGGACGGGGAAGCCCTCGCCCTCGTAGCCCTCGGGGGCGGTGACCACGGTCCGGACCGGCCGGGCGCTCGTGACGGCGGCGTCCGGCGTGGTGACGCGCGGGAGGGTCAGTGGGTTGTCGACGGTCACGGCGGGCATGTCGGCCTCCTTCGAGGGGGGTTCTTCGGCCTACGTGCACGAGATTAGTTCAATTCTCAACAACAAGCAAGTTGAAAGTTGAACTATGTGGTTGGAGAGGGGCGCGGGGCTCCGTCCCTCCCCAGGATGGGGCAGGCGGGGGCTCTCCGCACCGCGGGGCGGCCTGCCGGGCTCGGCGGGCCGCCGAGCGTCGGCTGGGCGTCAGCCGTACATGCGGCGCATGGTGAAGTCGACCATCTGCTCGACGGCCTTGGCGTCGAACACCATCCGGTGCTCGCCCTCCATGTCCAGCGCGAAGCCGTAGCCGGTCGGCAGCAGGTCCAGGACCTCGGCGCCGGTGACGGTGAAGTGCTTGGAGTCCTTGCCGGCGTAGCGGCGCAGCTCCTTGAGCGAGCTGAACATCGGGATCACCGGCGTCGGGGTGTTGTGCAGCGCGAGGAAGCCGGGGCGTTCGCCGCGCGGGCAGTGCACCTTCGAGGTGATGAAGATGGCCTGGAAGTCCTCGACGGCCATCGAGCCGGTGGTGAACGCCCGGACGGCGTCCGCCAGCGACGGCGGGGAGGGCTCGGGGTAGAGCGACTGCTGGTTCGCCTGCGACTGCGCGCCGTAGGCGTCCGGTCCGGGCATGCCGTTCATGCCCGGCTGCGGCCCCGCCTGCTGCTGGTAGGGATCCCCCGGGTATGCGTTCTGGTCATATCCGTACACACGGACAGGCTAGCGGGAGCGCACCCGCCCGCGCTGGCGCAGATCCTGACAAGGAGTGGTCGCCCGGACTGTGGGACGTGACCACGTTCATAGCGGATTCACCGTCGAGGGCTTGCCCAAGTTACCGCTGGGTAGCATCATGATGCCTACTGGTGGGTACGGGACGCCGGACCGCGGCGGTCTCCCGGAAGCGACGAACCGGAGAAAACGGCCATGGGTCACTACAAGTCCAACCTGCGCGACGTGGAGTTCAACCTCTTCGAGGTGTTCGGCCGCGAGCAGGTCTACGGCACCGGACCCTTCGCGGACATGGACGTCGAGACCGCGAAGAACATCCTGAGCGAGATCGCGCGCCTGGCCGAGAACGACCTCGCCGCGTCCTTCACCGACACCGACCGCAACCCGCCGGTCTTCGACCCCGAGACCAACACCGCGCCGATCCCGGCCACCTTCAAGAAGAGCTACCAGACCTTCATGGACGCCGAGTGGTGGCGCCTGGGCATCCCGGAGTCGATCGGCGGCCAGGTCACCCCGAACTCGCTGATCTGGGCCTTCGCCGAGCAGATCCTGGGCTCGAACCCGGCCATCTGGATGTACTCCTCCGGCCCGGCCTTCGCCGGCGTCATCGCCGAGGAGGGCACCGAGGAGCAGCTCGAGGTCGCCAAGCGGATGACCGACCGCCTGTGGGGCTCCACCATGGTCCTCACCGAGCCCGACGCGGGCTCCGACGTGGGCGCCGGCCGCACCAAGGCGATCCAGCAGGAGGACGGCTCCTGGCACATCGAGGGCGTGAAGCGCTTCATCACCTCGGGCGAGCACGACATGTCCGAGAACATCATCCACATGGTGCTGGCCCGCCCCGAGGGCGGCAAGCCGGGCACCAAGGGCCTGGGCCTCTTCATCGTCCCGAAGTTCGACTTCGACTGGGAGACCGGCGAGCTCGGCGAGCGCAACGGCGTCTACGCCACCAACGTCGAGCACAAGATGGGCCTCAAGGCCTCGAACACCTGCGAGATGACCTTCGGCGCCAAGCACCCCGCCAAGGGCTGGCTGCTCGGCGAGAAGGTCGACGGCATCCGCCAGATGTTCAAGATCATCGAGTTCGCCCGCATGATGGTCGGCACGAAGGCCATCGCCACCCTCTCCACCGGCTACCTGAACGCCCTGGAGTACGCCAAGGAGCGCGTGCAGGGCGCCGACATCTCGCAGTTCCTGGACAAGACCGCCCCGCGCGTCACCATCACCCACCACCCGGACGTGCGCCGCTCGCTGCTGACCCAGAAGGCCTACGCCGAGGGCATGCGCGCACTGGTCCTGTTCACCGCGTCCACCCAGGACGACATGATGGCGGCCAAGCTGCGCGGCGAGCACGACGAGGCCTCCGAGCGCCTGAACGACCTGCTCCTGCCGATCGTCAAGGGCTACGGTTCGGAGAAGTCCTACGAGCAGCTCGCCCAGTCCCTGCAGACCTTCGGTGGCTCCGGCTACCTGCAGGAGTACCCGATCGAGCAGTACATCCGCGACGCCAAGATCGACACCCTGTACGAGGGCACCACCGCGATCCAGGGCCAGGACTTCTTCTTCCGCAAGATCGTCAAGGACGGCGGCCAGGCCCTCACCGCGCTGTCCGAGCAGATCCAGAAGTTCCTCGGCTCCGCCGCCGGCGGCGACGCCCTCGCCACCGAGCGCGAGCTGCTCGCCAAGGCCGCGGGCGACCTGGAGGCCATCGTCGGCAAGCTGCTCGCCGACCTGACCTCGGTCGAGCAGGACGTCAAGAACATGTACAAGGTGGGCCTCAACACCACCCGCCTGCTGATGGTCTCCGGTGACGTCGTGGTCGGCTGGCTGCTGCTGCGTCAGGCCGCGGTGGCCCTGGCCAAGCTGGAGGCCGGCGCCTCCGAGAAGGACGTCCCCTTCTACCAGGGCAAGGTCGCGGCGGCCCGCTTCTTCGCCAAGAACGTCCTGCCGACCGTCGCGCCGCAGCGCCTGATCGCCGAGGGCATCGACAACGAGATCATGGACCTGGCGGAGGAGGCCTTCTAAGGCCCCCGACCCTTCCGACCGCCTGACACACCCTCACACCGAAGGGCCCGGCTGCCACCGGGCCCTTCGGTGTTCCCCGGGCCGACCGGAGATCCCCCGGCCACGGCAGCCCCGCGGGTCGCGCCGCGGGGTCGTCCACGGTCCCGTCCACGGTCCCGTCCGGGCCCGGATGTTCCGAATGCCCTGTCCGTGTACGGGCATATGCTCAAGGTGCGAAGCCGACTCCCCATCCGGTTTCGGCCCTCCCTCGACCCAGGAGCAGTATGTCGACCGCCGCCCGCCAGGCATTCTTCGACCGGACGCACAGCGACGACCTGATCGCGTTCCTCGGCACCTCGCCGTCCCCGTACCACGCGGTCGCGAGCGCCGCGGAGCGGCTGGAGAAGGCGGGCTTCCGGCAGGTCGCCGAGACGGACGCCTGGGACGGCGCCGCCGGCGGGCGCTACCTGATCCGCGGCGGCGCGCTGATCGCCTGGTACCTGCCGGAGGGAGCGGGCCCCGAGACCCCGTTCCGCATCGTCGGCACCCACACCGACTCGCCCAACCTGCGGGTCAAGCCGCTGCCGGACACCGGCTCGGCCGGCTGGCGCCAGGTCGCCGTGGAGATCTACGGCGGCGTCCCGCTGAACACCTGGCTGGACCGGGACCTCGGCATCTCCGGCAGACTCGCCCTCAGGGACGGCACCGCCCGGCTCGTCCAGTTGGACGAGCCGCTGCTGCGCGTGCCCCAGCTCGCCATCCACCTGGACCGCCAGGTCAACGAGGGCATGAAGCTCGACAAGCAGCGCCACCTCACCCCGATCTGGGGCCTCGGCCCGGTCGACGAGGGCGCGCTGATCGGCTACGTCGCCGAGCGGGCCGGCCTGGCCGCCGACGACGTGGTCGGCTGGGACCTGATGACGCACGACGTCCAGCCCGCCTCCTACCTGGGCCGGGACCGCGAACTGCTGGCCGGCCCCCGCCTGGACAACCTGCTCTCGGTGCACGCGGCCACCGCCGCGCTCGCCGCCGTCGCCACGGCCGACGGCGCCACCGGACTGCCGTACATCCCGGTGATGGCCGCCTTTGACCACGAGGAGACCGGCAGCGAGTCCGACACCGGCGCGCAGAGCCCGCTGCTCGGCAACGTCCTGGACCGTTCGATCCACTCGCGCGGCGGCAACCCGGAGGACCGTGCCCGGGCACTGGCCGGCACCGTCTGCCTCTCCTCGGACATGGGCCACGCCGTCCACCCGAACTACAGCGAACGACACGAGCCGGGCCACCACCCGATGCCGAACGGCGGGCCGATCCTCAAGGTCAACGTCAACAACCGCTACGCGACCGACGGCGTCGGCCGGGCCGTGTTCGCGTCCGCCTGCGAGAAGGCCGGCGTGCCGTGGCAGACCTTCGTCTCCAACAACGCCATGCCCTGCGGGACGACGATCGGCCCGATCACGGCGGCGCGCCTCGGCATCAAGACGGTGGACTGCGGCATCGCGGCGCTCTCCATGCACTCGGCGCGCGAGCTGTGCGGGGCGGAGGACCCGTACCTGCTGGCGAGCGCGATCAAGGCCTTCCTGGAGGGCTGAGCCCCTCCGGTACGACGGGGCCCGGCGGACGACCGATCGTCCGCCGGGCCCCGTCGTCGTCCGCGGGCCTACGAGGGCTGCTCCATGCCGGCCAGGACCAGCGGGAGGCGGCGGGCGCCGTCGGCGACCAGCTTCACCGGCACGCCCCAGTCCTGCTGGTGCACGTGGCAGGCCGGGTACTCGATCTCCGGGTCGTCGTCGCAGGACGCCGCCATCGCCGAGACGTGCAGCACGCCCTCGGCGACCTCGTCGGAGAGCACCAGCTCGCGGGAGAGGTCGCTGTCCGCGCCCGCGCCGGAGACCAGCAGCTCCGGCGGGGTCGAGCTGACCAGCAGCCGGGTGGACGGGCCGTAGCGCTCGTCCAGCTTCTGGCCGCTCGGCGCCGAGAAGACCACGTCCAGCCGGAAGGCGCCCGGCGCGACCTCGGTGGCCGCGCGCCGGGTGCGGTGCGCCACCGACTCCACCCGCACCGCCTCCTCCGGCAGCCGCAGCCTGGTCAGCCGGTGCCGGGCCGACTCGACCACCACGATGTCGCCGTCCACCAGCACCGCGCCGGAGGGCTCGCGCAGGTCGGTGGCCAGCGTGCTGACCCGGCCGGTCGCCGGGTCGTAGCGGCGCAGCGCGTGGTTGTAGGTGTCACTGACGGCAACCGAGCCGTCCGGCAGCACGGTGACGCCCAGCGGGTGTTGGAGCAGGGCCTGGTCGGCCGCGCCGTCACGGTGGCCGAAGTCGAACAGGCCGGTGCCGACGGCGGTTTCGACCGTTCCCGTTTCACGTGAAACCCAGCGCAGCGCGGAGGTCTCGGAGTCGGCGACCCAGAGCTTCCCGCCGTCCGCGGAGACCGCGAGACCGGACGGCTGGGCGAACCAGGCCTCGGCGGCGGGCCCGTCGACCAGGCCCTCGTTGGTGGTGCCGGCCGCGACCCCGACCGTGTCGGCCGCCGGGTCGTACGCCCAGAGCTGGTGCACGCCCGCCATCGCGATCCACACCCGGCCGTCGAACCAGGCGACGTCCCACGGCGAGGACAGGTCCACCTCGCGGGCCGGGCCCGCGGTCGCCGAGCCCTGCCACCACTGCCGGCCGGTGCCGGCCAGGGTGGTCACACTGCCGTCGGCCAGCCGCAGGCCGCGCAGGGCGTGGTTGACGGTGTCGGCGACGACCACGTCGTACGCCGAACCCTCCGGCAGCAGCGCCAGGCCCTGCGGCTCGCTGAACCGGGGGCTGGTGCCGTCCACCAGGCCGCGCTGCCCGTCACCGATCCGGCGCACCACCGTCTCGCCGTCCTCGGCCAGCTCGACCAGCGAGTGGTGGCCGGAGTCGGCGACCAGGAAGTGGCCGTTCGGCAGCCGCACCGCCTTGCCTGGGAACTTGAGGTCCCCCGCGGTCGGCTCCGGCGCCACGTACGGGCCGTCGCCGCGGCGCAGCGTGCCCTTCGAGGCGTGCTCCGCCTCCAGCTCCTCGACCAGGCGGGCGATCGCGTGGGCGTGGCCCTCACCGGCGTGCTGGGCGACCACGTACCCCTCCGGGTCGATCACCACCAGCGTCGGCCAGGCCCGGACCGCGTACTGCTTCCAGGTGGCCAGCTCCGGGTCGTCCAGCACCGGGTGGTGCACCTCGTAGCGGGCGACGGCGTCCACCACGGCCTGGTGGTCGGCCTCGTGCACGAACTTCGGCGAGTGCACCCCGACGATCACCACGGTGTCGCGGTGCTTCTCCTCCAGCTCCCGCAGCTCGTCCAGGACGTGGAGACAGTTGATGCAGCAGAAGGTCCAGAAGTCCAGTACCAAAATGCGACCTCGGAGGTCGGCAAGGGTCAGGTTCTTGCCGCCGGTGTTGAGCCATCCACCGGCGCCGACCAGTTCAGGGGCGCGGACACGTGCACGAGATGCCATGCCCCAATGAAACCGCACGCCCGGTGTCCGCATTCCGGGCGTGACGGTTCAGAACTTCGGGCGGCGGGCCTCGCTCAGCTCGACGACCTCCCGGGCGGTGGCGAGCGAGGTGCCCTCCCAGCCGAGCAGGGCCTTGGTGGCCATGATCGCGGGGATCATCGCCGTCCCGCGCTCGACCAGCAGCCACTGCACCGCGGCCATGCCCCGGTCGGCGAGGACCGGGCGGCACTCCTCGACCAGGCCGGTCAGGTGGGCGGCGCGCTCGGCCGTCAGACCGCCCACGTTCGGGAAGAGGTCGGGGCGGGTGAGGTCGGCCTGCCAGCGGGTCTCGCCGTCCTGGGTGCGGGCGGTCGGGCGCAGGCCGAGGGTGGTGGCGACCCTGGCGGAGGCGCGGTGGTCGGGGTGGATGTGGGCGACGGCGGTGGTGGTGCCGGCGGCGGTGAGGTGGGCGAGCAGGGCGCGGGCGGCTTCGGTGGCCAGGCCGCGGCGCTGCCAGGGGGTCCCGACCACCCAGGCGAGTTCGGCCTCGTCCGGGCCGACGGTGGCCTGCACGTAGCCGATCAGGGCGCCGTCGGCGCGCAGCCGCAGGACCCAGTTGCCCCAGCGTTCGGCCGGGTCGGGGGAGCCGGCGGCGAGTCGGGCGCAGCGGGCGCGCATCTCCTCCGCCGTGGCCGGGCGGCCGCCGGTGAAGGCGTGCAGGGCCGGGTCGGCGAGTGCGGCGGTCAGTTCCCCGGCGTGCTCGGGGGCGATCGGCAGCAGGTCGAGGCGCTCGCTGTGCAGCGGGGCGGTGGTGGGGTCGGGGCGCATGGCGGTATTGAAGGCGATCACCGGGGTGCCGGGCGACGGTATTTCCCGCGGGTGCTTCGTGGCGGTGCTTTTCGACGGGCGGGGGATCGGGGTCGAATGGGACGACGTCAACACGGAGGAGGTCCCGCGGTGCGGTATCTGGTCAGGGAGAAGCTGTTCGCGGTCGGCGACGACTACTGGATCGAGGACGACCGGGGCCACAAGGCGTACCTGGTGGACGGCAAGGTGCTGCGGCTTCGGCACACCTTCGAGCTGAGGGACGCGCAGGACCGGGTGGTCGCGGTGGTGAAGGAGAAGATGCTCACCGTCCGCGACGCGATGAAGATCGAGGACGCCGACGGCGAGGTGATCGCGACCGTCCGGGAGAAGCTCTTCACCCCGTTCCGCGACAAGTACCTGGTGGACCTGGCCTCCGGCGGCGAGCTGAAGATCCACGGCAACCTGATCGACAAGGACTACCGGATCGAGAACGAGCACGGCGACGAGCTGGCCCGGATCAGCCGCAAGTGGTTCCGGATCCGGGACACCTACGGGGTGGAGATCGCCGACGGCGCGGACACCGGCCTGCTGCTGGCCGTCGCGGCCTGCGTCGACCACCTGGCGCACGAGGAGGACTGACCGTCCCCGGTTCCCGGATCCCCGGTCCGCCTCTCACCCACGTGGGGTATCTTTTGCCAACCCTTGACCCGGTCGGTCGAGGGATCCCCGGCCGGCCGGGGACGTACGGCGAGAGCGGACCGGGGGCTGGAACCACGATGAACGACATCCTGCACGGGCTCGGCGCGGCAGCGGCCTACGGTGCCCTCGGGGTGGTGCTGCTGCTCCTCGGCATCGGCCTGGTCGACCTGCTGACACCCGGCAGGCTCGGCCACCAGATCTGGGTCGAGCGCAACCGCAACGCCGCGGTCCTGCTCAGCTCCGCGCTGCTCGGCATCGGTGGCATCGTCTTCACCGCGATCATGTACACCTACGCCGACTTCGGGAAGGGCCTGGTCTCGACGGCCTGCTACGGGCTGCTCGGGCTGGTGCTGATGGCCGTCGCGTTCTGGCTGGTGGACCTGCTGACGCCCGGCAAGCTCGGCGCGATCCTGGTCGAGCCGGAGCCGCACCCGGCGGTGTGGGTGTCGGCCAGCTGCAACATCGCGGTGGCGGCGGTGGTGTCGGCCGCGATCGCGTAGCGGCGCGCCCGGGCGCCGGGCGGGCCGCGTCAGGCCGGGTGCGGCGCCCGGCCCAGGACGTGCTCCCACCCCCAGTCCCCCAGCGGCGCCAGCGCCGTGCCGAGGCGGCGCCCCGCCTCGGTCAGCGCGTACTCGACCCGGGGCGGCACCTCGTCGTACGCCTCGCGGTGCACGATGCCGTGCGCCTCCATCTCGCACAGGTGCGCGGCCAGCACCTTCTCGGTGATCCCCGGCAGCAGCCGGCGCAGCTCGCCGAAGCGGCAGTCGGGGCGCTCGCCCAGGGCCCAGAGGATCGACACCTTCCACTTGCCGCCGATCACGTCCAGCGCGGCGTCGATCATGGCCGTCCCGCCGATGATCGGCGTCCCGTCGGCCGGACCGTACGTCTTCTACAGCGGCTCCTCCGAGCTGTTCGAGGAGCACCGGACGGCCCTCGCCGTGCCCGCCGGCACCCGGTACGTCGGCGCGGACGCCGGGTACGCGGCCCTGCACGACGTGGCGCTGCTCAGCGCCATGTACGGCATGTTCGCCGGTGTCGCGCACGCTTTCGCGCTGGTCCGCGGCGAAGCCGTCGCACCGGGCGACCTCGCGCCGCTGCTGGCGAGGTGGCTCACCGCGATGTCCGGCTCGGTGGCCAGGACCGCGGAGCAGCTGGAGAGCGGCGACTACACCGGCGGCGTGGTGTCCAACCTGGCGATGCAGGTGGCGGGCCGGGCCACGCTGCTGCGCACCGCCGAGGAGCACGGAGTGAGCACCGAACTGCTCGACCCCTACTTCCGGTTGATGGAGCGCCGACTGGAGATCGGCAGTGGCGACGAGGACCTGACCGGGGTCGTCGACCTGCTGCGACGGTGAGGGCCGGCCGGTAACGTACCGGCATGGCAGACCTTGAAGAACGCGCCGACGTCGTCGCGTCCGACCCACGGCAGTCCGGGACCGGAGTGCTGGTCAGACCGCGTCGCGCCGACGACCTCGCCGACTGCGTCCGGGTGCTGGGTGCGGTCCACAGCACCGACCGCTACCCCGCCGACTGGCCCGACCGCCCCGCCGCCTGGCTCACCCCGGACGGTCTGCTGGCCGCCTGGATCGCCGAGTCGGACGGCCGGCTCGCCGGTCACGTCGGTCTCGCCCGCAGCGCCCGGGGTGACCTCGCCCCCGCCCTGTGGAGCCGCCGCACCGGGGGCCGCCCGGAGCTCACCGCCGTGATCGGCCGCCTCTACGTGGCCCCCGGCGCGCGCGGCCACCACATCGGCGCCCGGCTCCTCGCCTGCGCCGTGACGCACGCGCGGGCGCTCGGCCTGCACCCCGTCCTCGACGTCCTCGCCGTCGACACCGCGGCCGTCGCCCTGTACCGCCGCCTCGGCTGGACCCATCTCGGCAGCGGCGACCAGCAGTGGCCCTCCGGCCGCACGGTCACCGTCCACTGCTTCGCCGCCCCGAGGGGATAGGGCCCCGGAGGCCGGGACCGGTACCCCGCCCGCCTGGCCCCGGTGGTCGGTCGGGCGGGCCGGGCGCTCCCGGGGCAGGCGGGTCAGGCAGCGGGTCGGGCGGCGGCGGGCCGGCGGCGGAGGGCGGGGGTGGTGAGGGACGGGGGCTGCCGGACACCGTCCGCCCGGTAGAGGTCGGTGCCGGGCGGGACGATGGCGTCGACGCGGTCGAGGAGGGCGTCGTCCAGGACCAGGTCAGCGGCCTTGAGGGCGGATTCGAGCTGCTCCGCGGTGCGCGGGCCGATGATCACCGAGGTGACCGCCGGGTGGGCCTGCGGGAAGGCCAGGGCCAGTTCGGGCAGGGTGCGGCCGAGTTCCTCGGCGAGGGCGGTGAGAGCCTCGACGGCCTCCAGCTTGGCGGCCGTGGTGGGCAGGGCCGGGTCGAAACGGCCCGGGTTGAGGGCGGGGCGGCCCTGGGTGAGGTCCACCGGGCGGCCCTTGCGTAACGGGCCCCGGAGCGTCCTCGGCCTCCGGGATCCCCCGGGTGGGGGAGCCGGATCGTCGTGGGGGCGGAGGCCGTGGCGGGCGGCGCCGGGAAGCCTGGGGCCATGGTGAAGCACGGGTGGGTGCGGGACGGCCGGGCGGTGGTCGGGTGGGGTGTCGGCTACGCCGGGTTCGGGCTGGCGTGTGCGTCGGGGGGAACGGCGCTGTTCGGTGTCGCCTGGCTCGGGTGGGTGGCCGTCGGGGTGGGGCTGGGGGCGGCCGGGGCCGGGTGGGCGGCGGTGCGGCAGCGGGAGGAGGCGGGGGCGGGGGCGTGGCGGTCGCGGTGGCTCGGGCGGTTGTTGTGGCTGCTGTGCGGGCTGGCCGTGGTGTCGGCCTTCAGCCTGCTGATGGACGTGACGACGCTGGTGTTCGGGCAGGGCGTGGACAGCGTCCCGGACGCGGTGAACCGCGCCCTGGCCGCGTCCGGTGCGCTGCTGCTGGCCGGGACCGCCCGGAGCCGGCGGCCGGGCGGTGCCGCGGGCGGGCCGGTCCCGGCCCCGTCGGCGGCCCCGGCGCCGATCCAGCTCACGGCCTGGGCGGGGACGCTGGCCTTCCTGCCGTACGTGGTGATGAAGCTGGTCTGGGCGCTCGGCGGCACCTTCGCCGGGATCACCGGCGCCGAGATGTACGACGCGTACGTGCGCAACGGCTCCTCCGGGCTCTGGCTGACGCTGGAGTCCTGGGGGCTGGACGGCACGGTGTTGCTGGCGGCGGCCGGGGTGTTCCTGCTCTGGGGGCTGGTGCGGCCGTGGGGGCAGGTCTTCCCGCGCTGGACCCTGCCACTGCGCGGCCACCGCGTGCCGCGTTGGCTGCCGCTCACCCCGGCGCTGCTGGGCGCGGCGACGCTGGCGCCGTACGGGCTGGTCGGGCTCGGCTACCTGGGGTTGTGCAGCGCGGGGGTGGTCGGGATCCGGCACGGGGACATCGCCACGCCCGGGCAGACGCTGCAGGTGGCCTGGGTCGGGATCTGCGCCTTCGCCGGGTACGGGGTGGCGCTGGCGCTGGCGGCCCGCTCGTACTGGCGGCGCACCGGGGGCTGAGCCCGGTGGTCCGGGAAGCCGCCTGTTTGCTGGGGTGGCAACAAAGCTTGCCGTACCGGTGAGGTCGGCCGCAGCCTGGCGGTGGAGGTGAGCGCCATGCGCGAGACGACCGGGACGACGGTGACGACCGGGACGACGGTGACGAGGCCGGACGGGTGCTACGACGTGGTGGTGGTCGGTGCCGGCGCGGCGGGGCTGAACGCCGCACTGGTGCTGGGCCGGGCCCGGCGCCGGGTCGCGGTGGTGGATGCGGGTGAGCCGCGCAACGCCCCCGCCGCCCACATGCACGGCTACCTGAGCCGGGACGGCATGCCCCCGGCGGCGTTGCCGGCGGTCGGGCGGGAGGAGGTCGCCCGGTACGGGGTCGACCTGATCGACGCCCGGGTCGAGCACGTCGAGCACGTCGGCGGTGTCGAGCACGTCGAGGCCGCCGAAGTCGCCGAAGTCGCCGGTGCCGCCGGGCCGCGCTTCGCGGTGCACCTGGCCGGCGGCCCGGTGCTGCCCGCGCGCCGGGCGGTCGCCGCCCACCGCGCGTTCGGCGCCGCGGTGCCCGCATGAGCGGGGAAGCTTTCGTCAACCACGAACGGAGAGAACGGACATGACCTCTCAGCACCACCAGCACGGCAACGCCCACGGCAACGCCCACGGCAACGGCAACGGCCACCGGCACGGTCACGGGCACGGGCACGTCCCCGCCGCCGACTTCGACTGGGACGCGCTCGCCGCGCACCTGGAGCACGAGGCCGACCTGCGCGCCGCCGCCGTCACCGAGGCCGCGCGGTGGCTGTCCGACCTGTACGACCAGGGTCTGCAGGGGCCGGAGGGGACAGGCGGCGTGAGGAGGGTCCTGGACGTCGGCAGCGGGCCCGGGGTGATCGCCGGACTGCTGGCGGAGGCCTTCCCGGCGGCCGAGGTGGTGGCCGTCGATCAGTCGGCCGCCCTGCTGGAGCGCGCCCGCACCCGCTCCGGTGCCCGGCTCGGCACCCAGCAGGCGGACCTGCCAGCCGAGTTCGACAAGCTCGGCGAGGCCGACCTGGTCTGGTCCGGCAATGCGATCCACCACCTGGGCGACCAGCAGGCCGCGCTGACCTCGCTCGCCGGGGTGCTGCGGCCGGGCGGTCTGCTCGCCGTCGCCGAACGCGGTCTGCCCGCGCGCTACCTGCCCCGCGACTTCGGCCTCGGCCGCCCCGGTTTCCAGTCCCGGCTGGACGCGGCCCACGAGGACGGGTTCAGCACCATGCGGGCCGAACTGCCCGGCAGCACCGAGGAGGTCGAGGACTGGCCGGCCATGCTGGAGCGCGCCGGCCTGACCCCGAGCGGCACCCGCACCTTCCTGGTCGACCGCCCCGCCCCGCTCGACCGCCGCACCCGCGAGTACCTGCGCACCCAGCTCGGCCGGCTGCACGACCAGCTCGCGGACAGCCTCCCGCCGGAGGACCGGAGCACCCTGGAGGCCCTCCTCGACGAGGAGGCCCCCACCGGCATCCTCCACCGCCCGGACGCCTTCTACCTCTCCGCGATGACCGTCCACACGGCCCGCAAGTCCTGAGGAGCGGGGGCGACGGAGACCGGACCGGCATCTCCGGGGATACCGTCGGGCCATGACAGCGAGCGAGCAGCGCTTCGTCGTGGTGACCACCACGCACGAGAGCGAGGAGCAGGCCCGGGCCCTGGCGTCCGCCGTGGTGCGGGAGCGGCTGGCGGCCTGCGCCCAGGTGTACCCCGTGCGGTCGGTGTACTGGTGGGAGGGCGAGGTGCAGGACGCCGAGGAGTGGCGGATCGACCTCAAGACCCGTGCCGAACTCGCGGACCGGCTGGTCGCGTTCGTCGCCGGGCTGCACCCGTACGAGACGCCCGAGGTGATCGCCGTGCCGGTGGTGGCCGGCAGCCCGGGCTACCTGGACTGGGTGGCGGAGGAGACGGCCCGGTAGCGGATCAGGGCGCGACCGCCAGGAAGGCGGGGACGGCGAGCACCCGGCGGTGGTCCTCCTCGGAGGGTGGCAGGTCGAGCTTGAGGAAGATGTCGGCGGTGTGCTTCTTCACCGCCTGCTCGGCGATCACCATCTGCTCGGCGATCGCCACGTCCGGGCGCGCTGGACCTGCTCGGCCGAACCGCACCGGACGGCGGCGGGGCCCGGAGGATCGCCTCCGGGCCCCGCTGCCGGCTTCCGGTCCCGAGCCGCCCGGCCCCGGCCCTGCGGACCCGCTGCCGGCCTCAGCCCTCGGAGCCGCCGAAGCGCGCGGTCCAGGCGGCCAGGTCCTCGTCCGTGATCTTGGCGAACAGCACCGGCGGCACCGTGAACGCCGTTCCGGCCGGCACCAGGTCCAGCGCCCGGGCCTCCTCCGGGTCCACCCAGCGGCGGGTGGCCGCCGGCGAGTCCGCGGGCAGCGCGAAGGCTCCGCGCATCGCCGCCGCGGCGGTCGGGATGAACGGCTCGGACACCACCGCGTACAGGTGGATCAGGTTCATCGCCGTCCGCAGGGTGAGCGCCGCCGCCTCCGGGTCGGTCTTCACCTGCAGCCAGGGCGCCTTCTCGTCCAGGTACGCGTTGCCCGCGCTCCACAGCGCGCGCAGCGCCTGCGCGGCCTTGCGGAAGCTGAGGGCTTCCAGCTGGGCCTCGTACTCGGCGAGCAGCCCGGCGACCTGCTCGCCGAGGCGCTGTTCGGCCTCGCCCGCCGGGTGGCCGCCGGGGACGTCGTCGCCGAAGCGCTTGCGGCTGAAGGACAGCACCCGGTTGACGAAGTTGCCGAGGGTGTCGGCGAGGTCCTTGTTGACGACCGAGGCGAAGAGGTCCCAGGTGAAGCTGGAGTCGTCCGACTCGGGCGCGTGCGCCATCAGGAAGTAGCGCCAGTAGTCGGCCGGCAGCAGGTCCAGGGCGACGTCGGTGAAGATGCCGCGCTTCTGGCTGGTGGAGAACTTCCCGCCGTAGTACGTCAGCCAGTTGAAGGCCTTGACGTAGTCGACCTTCTTCCAGGGGCGGCGCGAGCCGAGGATCGTCGCCGGGAACATCACGGTGTGGAACGGGACGTTGTCCTTGGCCATGAACTCGGTGTAGCGGACGGTCCCGTCGGCCTCGTACCACCAGGACTTCCAGTCCCGCAGCTGTCCGGCCGGGGCCGCGTCCGCCCACTCCTTGGTGGCGCCGATGTACTCGATCGGGGCGTCGAACCAGACGTAGAACACCTTGCCCTCGGCGGCCAGTTCGGGCCAGACGTCGGCCGGCACCGGGACGCCCCACTCCAGGTCGCGGGTGATCGCGCGGTCCTGCAGGCCTTCGGTCAGCCACTTGCGGGCGATCGAGGAGGCCAGCACCGGCCACGAGTCGGCGTGCGCGGCGATCCAGTCCTCGACCTCCTCGGTCAGCTCGGACTGGAGCAGGAACAGGTGCCTGGTCTCGCGGACCTCCAGGTCGGAGCTGCCGCTGATCGCCGAGCGCGGCTCCAGCAGGTCGGTGGGGTCGAGCACCCGGGTGCAGTTCTCGCACTGGTCGCCGCGGGCCTTGTCGTAGCCGCAGTGCGGGCAGGTGCCGACGATGTAGCGGTCGGGCAGGAAGCGTCCGTCGGTGTTGGAGTACACCTGGCGGATGGCGCGCTCCTCGATGAAGCCGTTGCGCTGCAGTTCGCGGGCGATCTCCTGGGTGATCTCCCGGTTCTGCGGCGAGGAGCTGCGGCCGAAGTGGTCGAAGGAGAGCCCGAAGCCGTCGTACACCGCCTTCTGGGCGTCGTGCGCCCGGGCGCAGAACTCGGCGACGGGCAGTCCGGCCTCCTGGGCGGCCAGTTCGGCGGGGGTGCCGTGCTCGTCGGTGGCGCAGATGTACAGCACCTCGTGGCCGCGCTGCCGCAGGTAGCGGGAGTAGACGTCCGCCGGGAGCATGGACCCGACCATGTTGCCCAGGTGCTTGATCCCGTTGATGTAGGGGAGGGCGCTGGTGATCAGGTGCCGAGCCATCCTCGGGTGCTCCGATTTCTCCCGCACGCGCACCCCACCCGGAGTGCTGTGCCAGGCGCAGGGGTCCACTGTGGGCTGCCAAGCCTACCGCCGCCGCCGGTCCGGACGGCCGTCGTCAGGGCCGGGTGAGGTCGCCGTACCGGTCGAACTCCCCGGCCTTCACTCCCCGGACGAAGGCGGCCCACTTGCGCGGCGTGGTCTGCACGATCACCTCGGGGCGGTCCGACTCGCGGATCTCCACCAGCCCGCCCGCCGCTCTGACCTCGACGCAGTCGGTGCTCTCTCCGCTGGCCGAGGCCTTGCGCCAGATGCTCATGAGAAGTCTTTCAGTAAGGTCCGGATGAAGTCCCGGGACTCGTCCGGCCCGAGCGCGATCGCCGCGGTCTTCTCCTTGATCCGTCGGTAGGAGTCCAATTCCGCGTCGGAGTGCACGAACTTCGGACCGTGGGAGAGGTCGATCTGGACGGTGTCGAGCTCCGGGACCGGCCCGCGGGCGAGGTAGAGGCTCTCCCCGGACCCCGTGTAGGTGGGCACGCTGAACGGGATCACCCGGATCTCCACCCCGGGCCGCTCGGAATTCTCCACCAGGCTCCGCAACTGCTCGCGGAGCACTTCCGGACCGCCGAACTGCATGCGCAGCGCGGACTCGTGCAGGAATGCGCTGTACGGCTTCGGGTGGTCGACGAAGATCTGCTGGCGCCGAATCCGGAATGCCTTCCGGACCTCGGCCTCCTGCCGGTACTGCGGGGGGAGGCGCTCGAACACCGCGGCGGCGTACGCCGGGGTCTGCAACAGGCCGGGGATGAAGGTGCTGTTCAGGATGGACAGGGACGCCGCGTGGTGTTCCATCTCCGCGATGTCGATGATCGCGTTCGGCAGCCGGCCCCGGTAGCTGTCCCACCAGTACTTGCGCCGGTCCTGCGTCATGGCGAGCAGCGCGTCGAGGTACGGGCCGTCCTCGCAGCCGCAGCTGCGCGCCCAGGTCCGCAGTCGGTCCGCGCTGATGCCCGACTTCCCGTTCTCCATCTGGGAGATCTTGGGCAGGTCGGTGCCGATGGTGACGGCCAGGGTCTTGGGCGTCACGCCCACGCGTTCGCGCATCCTGCGCAACTCGATTCCGAGGCGCTGCTGGCGCACGGTCGGCGACAAGCGGGGTGGCATGACTCTCTTCTCCGGATCGCGGCTGCGGTCGATGCTTCCGGTGAAGTGTGCCGTGCATACAGGGCCCTAGCTACCAAAATGGGGGATACCCCACGATGGAGTGAACGTTCTCCCGCTCGGTAGCAACTCTGGCACCCTGACCCTATGGTCGTCCGTGTCACTCGCTGACTTGTTGCCGCCTAAACAGTCCTCAATCAGCCGTAAATACACACCAGATGCATGGTCACGGCGCCCGACATCACCGACCGGAGACAGCCATGCCCCTTCCCTCGCCTCTCCGTCTTCCCCACCGTCCCCGTCCTTCCCGCTGCATTTCCGCGTCCCGGTGAATGGGCTTCTCGTCGCCGCATTGTCCGTACTCCTCCTGGCCGTCCTGTTCGTCGGCTGGCTGGTTTGGCTGGTGACCCTCCAGCCCCGCGAACCCCGCCCGGCGAAGCGGGGGATCGCGGCGGGCCATTCCGCGGGCGGCGAGCGGAAATGACGGCCCGTTCCCGGGCCGGCGGTGGCCGGCGGGGGCGGTGACACCCACCCCCCGTCGGACGGCCGCGCGCTCCCGTACGATCACCGGCGACGCCGGCGCCTCCGCCGGTGGACGCTCGCCGGGGGGACGCGATGGAGCCACTGCACGACACCGACCCGGAGGCCGTCGGCCCGTACCGGCTCTTCGCCCGGCTCGGGGAGGGCGGCATGGGGGAGGTGTACCTCGCCCGCTCGGCCGGCGGACGCACCGTCGCGGTCAAGGTGGTCCGCTCCGAACTCGCCCGGGACACGGTGTTCCGGAGCCGGTTCCGTCGCGAGGTGGCCGCGGCGCGGGCGGTGGACGCCGTGCACACCGCGCCGGTGGTCGACGCCGACCCGGACGGCCCCGCCCCCTGGCTCGCCACCGCGTACGTGCCCGGCCCGCCGTTGTCCCGGACCGTCCACGAGCACGGCCCGCTGCCGGAGCCCTCGGCGCGTGCGCTCGGCGCCCGGCTGGCCGAGGCGCTGGAGGCGATCCACGGCGCCGGCCTGGTCCACCGCGACCTCAAGCCGTCCAACGTCCTGCTCACCGCCGACGGCCCGCGGGTGATCGACTTCGGCATCGCCCGGGCACTCGACGACGACGACCTGACCAGGACCGGTGGGCTGATCGGCTCCCCCGGGTTCATGTCCCCCGAGCAGGCCGGCGGGCTGCCGACCGGAGCCCCCGGCGACGTCTTCTCGCTCGCCTCGGTCCTGGTCTTCGCGGTGACCGGGCACGGACCCTTCGAGAGCGCCGCGGGTGTCGCCGCCCAGATCTACAAGGTGGTGCACGAGGAGCCCGACCTGGCCGACGTGCCGCCCGCGCTGCGCGAGGTCGTCGAGCAGTGCCTGCGCAAGGATCCGGCGCGGCGCCCGCTCCCGGCGGACCTGCGGGCTCTGCTCTCCGTCGGGGCCGCCGACGCCGAGTGGCTCCCCGCCCCGGTGGCGGCCGGGCTGGCCCGCCACGCGGCGACGGTGATGAACCTGGAGGCGCCGCTCCGTGTCGGCGGGGGGCCGTCCGAGGCCCCGACGATCGCGCGCAACCGCACCCGGGTGGACGTGACGGACCCCTCGGACCCCTCGGTGCGGCCGGTGCCGCCGGTGCCGCAGGAGGGGGCCGGTTCCCGTCCGGGCGTGCTCTCCCGGCGCCGGCTGCTGCTGTCCGGCGGCGCCTTGGCCGTCACCGCCGCGGCCGGCGCCGCGACCTGGGCCCTGACCCGCCCGGACTCCCCGCGCGGCGGGACGGGGGCCCCGCCCGAGCCGGTGTGGACCGTCGCCACCGAGGGCACCGACGCGGGCCCGCGCCCGGGTCTGGTGGTCGACGACCTGGTGCTGCTCCACGCGGACACCCTGCTCGCGGTGGACGCTGCCACCGGCGAGGGCCGCTGGGAGAACAAGGGCGCCGGGAACACGTCGTACCTGGTGGGCGGCAGTGACCTCTACGAACTGTCCGGCACGCTGCGCCGGTTGGCGCTCGCGGACGGTTCGGCGAGCGATGCCGCGGCCGACCTGATGGGGGCCGGCAGGAGGGTCGCGTTCGAGTCGCTGCTGGCGGCGACCGACCGGAGGCTCTACCTCAAGGTCTCCGTCGCCCCGGTCGACGGCGAGGGCGCCACCATCGTCGGGATCCTGTGCACGGGCCGGGACCTGTCCGGCCGGGAGTGGTTCCAGGAGGACCCGAACTCCTCCGACCTGGACTCGCCCGGGGCGGTCGGCGGCGGCGTCCTGCTGCACCTCGACAACGGGAACGACGTGGTCGCCCGTCGCGCCGACGGTTCGGGCGGGCGGATGTGGCGGGCGGGGACCGGGAGTTCGACGCCCCGGCCGGTCCGGTGCGACGACCGGCGGGCCTACTGCGCGGTGGACGGCACGGGCCTGCAGGCGGTCGGGCTGGAGGACGGTCGGCAGGTGTGGCGCGTCGACCCGCGGGCCGGGCGGATCGGCGACTTCGCGGTGGCCGACGGCTCGCTGTACCTGAGCCTCGGCGCCCGCTCGTTCTCCGCCGTCGACGCGGAGACCGGGAAGGTCCGCTGGACCTGCCCGCTGCCCGGCGACCCGTCCGTCTCGCAGCCGCCGGTG
Source organism: Kitasatospora sp. NPDC048545 (assembly GCF_040651155.1). Lineage (NCBI taxonomy): Bacteria > Bacillati > Actinomycetota > Actinomycetes > Kitasatosporales > Streptomycetaceae > Kitasatospora > Kitasatospora sp. NPDC048545. Next base: position 138,553 of record NZ_JBEZIQ010000019.1, on the reverse strand, counting down.
CGGGCCGGCGGCACCGTCTTCGTCCCCGGCGAGGTCTCGCGGGAGCCGCACGCGGTGCCCTGCGTCCACGCCCTCGACGCGGCCACCGGGCACCTCAGGTGGACCTTCACCGACCCGGCGTACCAGCCCGGAGGCGAGGCCCTCGGCTGCCGGCTGAGCACCGACGGCAAGCTGGTGTTCGTCTGGATCAGGGACACGGTGTCCGCCCTGCCCGTCGGCTGAGCGGGCGTCAGCCCCGCGCCAGCCGCTCCGCCAGGCGGGACTTGGCGGCCGGCCACTCGTCGGTGAGCATCGCGAAGTAGGCGCTGTCCCGCCAGGTGCCGTCGGGGCGGAGCCGGTCGCGGCGGTGGACGCCCTCGAACTGCGCGCCGAGGCGCCGGATCGCGGTGCGCGAACGCTCGTTGAGGGCGTCGGTCTTCCAGAAGACGCGGCCCATGCCCAGTTCCTCGAAGGCGTGGGTGAGCAGCAGCAGCTTGGCCTCGGTGTTGACGGCCGTGCGCCACACCGAGCGGGCGTACCAGGTGCCGCCGATCTCCAGGTACTCGTTCTCGGCGCTGAAGTCGTGGTAGCCGGTGACGCCGACCGCCGTGCCGCTCGCGAGGTCGACGGCGGCGAAGTACACCGACTCCCCGCCCGCGGCCTCGGCGAGGCGGACGTCGAGCAGCGCGCCCAGGTCCTCCTCGGTGGCGGGCACGCGGACGGGGACCCAGCGCCAGACCTCGGGGTCGTGGCCGATGGAGTCCCAGAGGCCGGCGAGGTGGCGGCGTTCCAGCGGCTCCAGGCGGATGTGGCGGCCGGTGAGGGTGACGGGCGTGGGCAGCTTCGCGGTCATGCCCCGAACGTAGCGGCGCTCTGCACTAGATGCAATAGATATTTGCACTAGTTCAAACTGTCGATCCCGGGCAGCGCGAAGGCCCCGCGGGACGGGTCCCACGGGGCCTTCGATACGCCCGGCCTCCGGCCGGTCGGGCTCAGATGAACGAGTTGATCTGGATCGTCTCGTCGCGGCCCGGGCCGACGCCGATGGCCGAGATCGGCGCGCCCGACATCTCCTCCAGCGCCTTCACGTACGCCTGGGCGTTCTTCGGCAGGTCGGCGAAGGACTTGGCCTTGCTGATGTCCTCGGTCCAGCCCGGCAGCGTCTCGTAGATCGGCTTGGCGTGGTGGAAGTCCGACTGGTTGTAGGGGAGTTCCTCGACCCGCTTGCCGTCGATCTCGTAGGCGACGCAGACCGGGATCTGCTCCCAGCCGGTCAGCACGTCCAGCTTGGTGAGGAAGAAGTCGGTGAGGCCGTTGACCCGGGTCGCGTAGCGCGCGATGACGGCGTCGAACCAGCCGCAGCGGCGGTCACGGCCGGTGGTGACACCGCGCTCGCCGCCGATCCGGCGCAGCGCCTCGCCGTCCGCGTCGAGCAGCTCGGTCGGGAACGGGCCGGAGCCGACACGGGTGGTGTAGGCCTTGAGGATGCCGATGACCCGGTCGATCTTGGTGGGGCCGATGCCGGCGCCGGTGCAGGCACCGCCCGCGGTCGGGTTCGACGAGGTCACGAAGGGGTACGTGCCGTGGTCGACGTCGAGCAGGGTGCCCTGGCCACCCTCCAGCAGGACGACCTTGTCCGCCTTCAGCGCCTCGTCCAGGACGAGGGTGGTGTCGGCGAGGAAGGGCTTGATCTTCTCCGCGTAGCCCAGGTACTCCTCGACCACCAGGTCGGCCGGGATGGTGCGGCGGTTGTACAGCTTGACCAGGACCTGGTTCTTGTCGTGCAGCGCCGCCTCGATCTTCTGGCGCAGGATCGACTCGTCGAACAGGTCCTGGACCCGGATGCCGACGCGGTTGATCTTGTCCGCGTAGGTCGGGCCGATACCGCGGCCGGTGGTGCCGATCCGGCGCTTGCCGAGGAAGCGCTCGGTGACCTTGTCCAGGGTGCGGTGGTACGGCGTGATCAGGTGGGCGTTGCCCGAGACCAGCAGCTTGGAGGTGTCGATGCCGCGCTCGTTCAGGCCGGCCAGCTCGGAGAGCAGCACGGCCGGGTCGATCACGACGCCGTTGCCGATCACCGGCGTGACGTTCGGGCTGAGGATGCCGGAGGGGAGCAGGTGCAGGGCGTACTTCTGGTCGCCGATGACCACCGTGTGACCGGCGTTGTTGCCGCCCTGGTAGCGGACGACGTAGTCGACGGAGCCGCCGAGGAGGTCGGTGGCCTTCCCCTTGCCCTCGTCCCCCCACTGAGCGCCAACGAGCACGAGTGCCGGCACAGGCGTACACCCCTTCCGGTTGGGGCATCCTGCGTAGGCCGCAGTCTGCCCCGAGATAGACGAAGCCCCTGGCGCAATGGCGCAAGGGGCTCTTGCACCGAGAGATTACCTGAGGAAGGACCGGTCGTGTCGTCCCTGTCCACGCCTGCAACCGGCGGCCCCGAGCCGCTCCTGCTGCTCCTCGACCCGGTGGCCCGGCAGACCGACGGCGAGTCGGTGCGGATCGCGAAGGACGTGCTCTGCGGGGGCGCGGACGTGAAGGTGGTCTATCCGGAGAGCCCTTCCGAACTCGACCGGGTGCTTTCGCACCGGGGTCGGCGGCGACCGGTAGTGATCGGTTCCGACCTCGCCCTGCAGCGGGTGCTGCAGGCGCTGCACCGGCAGCGTGAGCTGGGCACGGAACCGGTGGGGATGGTTCCGGTCGGCCGTGCGGAGGAGCTGGCGGCGGCCCGCGCACTCGGCGTGCCGGGGGAGCCGGTCCGGGCCGCGCGGGCGGTGCTGTCGGGCGCGCCGCGCCGGCTGGACCTGTTGGTGGACGACGGCGGCGGAGTGGCGCTGGGCGGGGTGCGGATCACCGGTGGGGGCGGGCGCCGGACCGTGGGCCGTACTAGTGGCTGGCGTTCGCTATGGGCGAAACTGGCTGCGGCCGAGCAGGCGAACGCACTCGCTCCGGACGGGGCCGACCACAGCCCCCGGGTCCGGGTCGAGGCCGACGGCCGGCTGCTCGCGGACGTCCACCGGCCGGTCCGGCTGGTCCAGGTCACCCTGCCGTCCGGCGCCTCGGACGGGACGGGCGAGATGGAGATCGTCGTCCGGGCCTCGGGTGCCCTGGTGCGGGCCCGGGCGGCGAGCGTCTCGGTGGTCGGCCGCGGCTTCGGCTACGAGGCGGACGGCCACCCGGTCGGTCCGGTCCGCGCCCGGACCTGGACGGTGCACCCGGGCTCCTGGGGCCTGCTGCTGCCGGCCGCGTGAAGCCGGCGTGAACGCCGGGTGAGCAGGCTCACGTTCGGCCGCGCCCCGACCCGCTCCGTTCCGCACACGGAACTCCCCAACAGGCGCGAACCACAAGGCCAACCGCCGCCCGGCGGAATTCCGGCGAGCCGAAATCCCCAGCCCGTAAGGGGTTTTGTCTACGCGCGTTACTCACCGGCTGTCCGACAATCCCGGCATCCCGGGTTCCGGAAGCCCGTGGCAACTGCCCTAGACTCGAAGGCGTGCCACGTGGTGACGGAAGACTCAACCACGATCTTCTTCCCGGTGAGAAAGGCCCCCAGGACGCTTGCGGCGTCTTCGGTGTCTGGGCTCCCGGCGAGGAGGTCGCCAAGCTCACGTTCTTCGGCCTTTACGCCCTGCAGCACCGCGGTCAGGAATCCGCGGGCATCGCAGTGAGCAACGGCTCCCAGATTCTCGTCTTCAAGGACATGGGACTCGTCTCCCAGGTCTTCGACGAGGCCTCCCTGGGGTCGTTGCACGGGCATATCGCCGTCGGACACGCCCGCTACTCGACCACCGGTTCCTCGGTATGGGAGAACGCCCAGCCGACTTTCCGGGCGACCGTGCACGGTTCGCTGGCCCTCGGGCACAACGGAAACCTGGTGAACACCGCCGAACTGGCGGCCATGGTCGCCGAACTGCCCGGCGAGGAGCACGTCTCGCGCTCCGGCCGGACCGCCGCGACCAACGACACCGACCTGGTGACGGCGCTGCTCGCCGGCCACCCGGACCTCTCCATCGAGGAGACGGCCAAGGTCGTCCTGCCCAAGGTCAAGGGCGCGTTCTCGCTCGTCTTCATGGACGAGCACACCCTCTACGCGGCCCGCGACCCGCAGGGCATCCGCCCGCTGGTCCTCGGCCGGCTGGAGCGCGGCTGGGTGGTCGCCTCCGAGACGGCGGCGCTCGACATCTGCGGCGCCTCCTTCATCCGCGAGGTCGAGCCCGGCGAGCTCATCGCCATCGACGAGAACGGCATGCGCAGCTCCCGCTTCGCCGAGGCGAAGCCCAAGGGCTGCGTGTTCGAATACGTCTACCTGGCCCGCCCCGACACCAGCATCGCCGGTCGCAACGTCCACCTCTCCCGCGTGGAGATGGGCCGCCGCCTGGCGAAGGAGGCCCCGGTCGAGGCCGACCTGGTGATAGCGACGCCCGAGTCCGGCACCCCCGCCGCGATCGGGTACGCCGAGGCCAGCGGCATCCCCTACGGCTCCGGCCTGGTGAAGAACGCCTACGTGGGCCGCACCTTCATCCAGCCCAGCCAGACCATCCGCCAGCTCGGCATCCGGCTCAAGCTCAACCCGCTGCGCGAGGTCATCGCCGGCAAGCGCCTGGTGGTCGTGGACGACTCGATCGTGCGCGGCAACACCCAGCGCGCGCTGGTGAAGATGCTGCGCGAGGCCGGAGCCGCCGAGGTGCACATCCGGATCTCCTCCCCGCCGGTGAAGTGGCCCTGCTTCTTCGGGATCGACTTCGCCACCCGCGCGGAGCTGATCGCCAACGGCATGACCATCGAGGAGATCGGCCGCACCCTCGGTGCCGACTCGCTCTCCTACATCTCGATCGACGGCATGATCGAGGCCACCACGCAGCCCAAGGACAAGCTCTGCCGGGCCTGCTTCGACGGCGAGTACCCGATGGAGCTGCCGGACCCGGCGCTGCTCGGCAAGCTGCTGCTGGAGGCCGAGATCAAGGGCGGCCGGCAGCAGCCGGCCGTCCGCGGCAAGCCGACCAGCGGCAGCGACCCGGACGGCGTCCAGTCGCTGCTCGGCGGGGCGGGCGCGGCCGACGCGCTGCGCCGCCCGTAGCGCTCCCACGGTGGGGTCCCGCGAACCGGGACCCCACCGCCGTTCCACCCCCCCCGCAGCCCGACCCAGCCGATCCGAACCACCCCACCTGACCCGAAAGGGCCGCACGCAGTGACCTCCAACCAGAACGGCGCCACCTACGCCGCCGCCGGTGTCGACATCGAGGCGGGCGACCGCGCCGTCGAGCTCATGAAGCAGTGGGTGAAGAAGGCCAACCGCCCCGAGGTGGTCGGCGGTCTCGGCGGCTTCGCCGGCCTCTTCGACGCGTCCGCCTTCAAGAACTACGAGCGGCCGCTGCTGGCCTCGGCCACCGACGGCGTGGGGACCAAGGTGGCCATCGCGGCCGCCATGGACAAGCACGACACCATCGGCCACGACCTGGTCGGCATGGTCGTCGACGACCTCGTGGTGTGCGGCGCCGAGCCGCTGTTCATGACCGACTACATCTGCGTCGGCAAGGTCGTCCCGGAGCGGGTCGCCGCGATCGTCAAGGGCATCGCCGAGGGCTGCGCGCTCGCCGGCTGCGCCCTGGTCGGCGGCGAGACCGCCGAGCACCCGGGCCTGCTGGGCCCGGACGAGTACGACGTGGCGGGCGCCGGCACCGGTATCGTCGAGGCCGACGCGCTGCTCGGTGCGGACCGGGTCCGGGCCGGCGACGTGGTGATCGCGATGGCCGCCTCCGGCCTGCACTCCAACGGCTACTCGCTGGTCCGCCACGTGCTGCTGAACGAGGCCGGCTGGAAGCTCGACCGCAAGGTCGAGGAGTTCGGCCGCACCCTCGGCGAGGAACTGCTGGAGCCGACCCGGATCTACTCGCTGGACTGCCTGGCGCTCACCCGCGCGACCGAGGTCCACGCCTTCTCGCACGTCACCGGCGGCGGCCTGGCGGCCAACCTGGCCCGGGTCGTCCCGGACGGCCTGCACGCCCGCCTGGACCGCGGCACCTGGACCCCGCTGCCGGTCTTCCGGACCGTCGCCGAGGTCGGCAACGTGGCCACCCTGGAGATCGAGAAGACGCTCAACATGGGTGTCGGCATGGTCGCGGTCGTTCCGCCGCACTCGGTGGACGCCGTGTTGTCGATCCTGGAGGACCGCGGCGTCGAGGCCTGGCTGCTCGGCGACATCGTCGAGCGCACCGACGAGCACGAGGGCGGCGCGGCCCTCTACAACGCCTACGAGGGCTTCCGGACGGTCTGATCCGGACCGGGAGACCACAGGGCCCCGTCGGCACTGCCGGCGGGGCCCTGTGCCGTCGTCCGCCCGCCCGCCTCCGGCGGCCCGCACCCCTGCGACCAGGGGCGGGGCCCGCCCGGCCGCCCGGTCCGCGGGAACGCCGAAGACCGGCCCGGCGCCCTGGGCGCCCGGACCGGTCCGGTGGAGCTGCTGTTACGAGCGGCGGGAGGCCTGCGAGGCCCCGGTGCCCGGCTCGTTGTCGTCCTCGTCGTCGAGGTCGGCGTAGCGGGCGGCGTACTCCGCGTACGGGTCGTCGTCCTCCTCCTCTTCGATCGGCTCCGGCTCGATCGGAGAGGTGGACGGCGATACGCCCAGCTCGTTGGACAGACGGTTAGCGTCGAACCCGCCGCTGTTGTACTTCAGCTCGCGGGCGACCTTCGTCTGCTTGGCCTTGGCCCGGCCGCGCCCCATGGGTCGACCCCCTCAACGATGGGGCTCACGGCCCCGAGTCTGACACGTGTTCATGATCAGGACCGGCCTGCCCGAATGGGAGAAGCCGTCCCTTGGAGCATTAACGGTACCTGTTTCCGCCGCTGGACGGTACGTCGTCGGTGTGACGTGGCGCGCACCGACTGCACCCGAGACCGGGTCTTTCCAGGTCAAGGGAGGTTTTGCGGCGATTTTCGCGCTGTCCGGAGGTGTCTGGGGTCCGTCGTTCCAGGACTGATTATCCCCCCTAGGGGGACCTCGGATCACCCGTTCGGGCGGAGAAGTGAGAATCCGGTTCCACATCGTGATGCGCGGGGGGCCGCGGTGGCAGCCCCCCGCGCGTCCGGGGTCCGGTCCGGCGGCCGGATCAGCTGCGGCGGGCGCCCGGGAGCAGGACCGTGCGCAGCGCGCTGATCTCGCGCATCCGCTTCTCGGCCAGGCGGTCGGCGGCGACCGCCGGCGGGATGCCGTCGGTGGCGGCCCGGGTGAAGATCTCCAGCGTGGTGTCGAAGATCTTGGTGGCCTTGTTCTTGGCCCGCTCGAAGTTGAAGCCCTCGATCTCGTCGGCGACCTGGATGACGCCGCCGGAGTTCACCAGGTAGTCCGGGGCGTAGAGGATGCCGCGGTCGGCGAGGTCCTTCTCGACGCCCGGGTGGGCCAGCTGGTTGTTGGCCGCGCCGCAGACGATCGAGGTGCCGAACTCGCCCAGCGCCGCGACGACCGGGTCGGTCAGCGCGCCGCCGAGGGCGCAGGGGGCGTAGACGTCCAGCTTGGCCTGGAGCAGGGCGGCGGTGTCGGCGACGACCTCGACCTCGGGGTGGGCGGCGCGCACGCGGTTGACGGCGGCCTCGAAGGGGTCGGTGACGACGACGGTGGCGCCGTCCGCGACCAGGTGGCCGACCAGGTAGTGGCCGACCTTGCCGACGCCCGCGACGCCGACCCGCTTGCCGCGCAGCGTCGGCTGGCCCCAGCGGGCCTGGGCGGAGGCGCGCATGCCCTGGAAGACGCCGAAGGCGGTCAGGATGGACGAGTCGCCGGCGCCGCCGTGCTCGGGCGAGCGACCGGTCACGAAGTCGGTCTCGCGCGCGATGACGTCCATGTCCTGCACGTAGGTGCCCACGTCGCAGGCGGTGATGTAGCGGCCGCGCAGGGACTCGACGAAGCGGCCGTAGGCCCGGAGCATCGCCTCGTTCTTGTCCTTGTTCGGGTCGCCGATGATGACGGCCTTGCCGCCGCCGAGGTCGAGCCCGGCCAGCGCGTTCTTGTAGGACATGCCGCGGGAGAGGTTCAGCGCGTCCTCCAGCGCCGCCTCCTCGGAGGCGTACGGGAAGAAGCGGGTGCCGCCGAGGGCCGGGCCCAGGGCGGTCGAGTGGATGGCGATGATGGCCTTCAGGCCCGAGCTGCGGTCGTGGCAGAGGACGACCTGCTCGTGGCCGTCGCCGGGGGCGCCGTCCTGCTCGGTGCGGAAGATCCTGCTGAGCACGCCGGGTGCGGGGTGCGTGGCGGGGGTCTGTACGTCGGTCACTGTGGTGACTCCAGTATCGAAGGCCCGCTGCTGTGGTGCGGGCGCCTAGGGCGAAGCGTAGTCGGGTGGGCGCCGCCGATCGGCCCTCTTGTCCGAGCTTGTGCCGGTTGTCCGAGGGGTGAGACGGACGGGGGTGCGCGGTGCGGGCGCGAACGGTTCGGGGGCGCGCTCTCCCGGGCCCGCGCGGCGCGTGCGACCATGCAGGACGTGACCGTCGTACGTACTGCGGTGCAGCCGCCCTACGCCGCCCACCTGCGGGTCTACGAGCCGCTGGCCGCCTACCCGGAGCCCGACCGGGCACGCTGGCAGGCCTACGCGGCGGAGCGCGGTCCGGACGCGGCGGAGGCGGCGCGACCGGTGGCGGCGGCGGTCCTGGAGGAGCAGCGGGAGGCGCTCGCGGAGCTGGCCGCCCGGACGCCCCGGGCGCTGCCCGAGCGGGAGAGCGGACGGGCGTACCTGCGGGTCGTGGACGGCGTCCTGTACGTCTGCCCGTGGGCGACCAGGCTGCGCAGCTGGCAGGCGCTGGAGGAGCTGCGGGCGGGCGCGCCGGTGGTGCTGCTGGACACCGCGCTGCCGCCGGCGGCCCGGGAGGCCGCGGAGGCGGACCTGGAGCGCTGGCGGGCCGAGCACCCGGACGCCCGGCCGTGGATCCTCACCAGCCGGTGGGAGGTCCCGGTGCGCTGGTTCCTGCCGTTCGGGGACGAGGACCGCTGCTTCGTGCCCGGCGGGTCGCCGGAGCCGGGCGCGGGAGCGTCCGGAGGAGGGGAGGGGGACGGCCGGCCGGCGGCGCTGTTCTACCTGGTGCCGATGGCGCAGGCGCGCCGGCGGGTGGCGCGGGCCTACCGGGCGCTGCGCGAGGCGGTGCCGGACGGTGACCTGGTCCGGGGGGCGGAGCGGATCGGACGCTGGCTGGAGGAGTTCCACCCGCGTTCGCTGGTGGAACTGGACTACGGGGGCCTGGTGCATCTGCTGGGGCCGGAACGGCTGCTGGCGGACCGTTCGGCGGGGGAGCTGGAGGAGGGGCTGCGGGCGCTGCGGGCGGGGGACGCCGCGGAGGCGCTGCGCGTGTACGGGGAACTGACGGCGCGGTGGCGCCGGGTGCTGGCGCTGCGGTACGCGAACTGACGTCCGACCGCCCGTGTATGACTGTGAGAGGCCTTGGGGCCGCGCCGCTGATGACCAAGGTCCTGGTTCGGGTCAATAGCTGTCGAACGTGACACTACTCACCGTTGACGCGAACTTACCCCTATGTGCAAAAATGGGACAACCAGCCCAACTTCACGTGAGCGTGCCCACTTTTGGGTGGTTCTGGAGTCGATGCGTGCTTTGCGGGGAAACGGAGGGTCTGGTCCCTTCGTAACCGGACGTCATCAACGCGTGACTGTCCGTTATGGGGTGGTCCATCGCCATCCGTCAGCCTTGAACCCGTGAGGGGTCAATTTTGGCGGTTTGGTCGATAGGGCTGGACGGATGGTGTAGTTGTAGACACCAGGACAAGCCGTTCGTCCTATAACCGACTCGGCCCGTCTATGCCATTTCGGGCATCGCGGGCCAAGGTGCAGAATTTGAAGGATAGAACCGCCCTGGTTCGGTTCTCCCGAGGAGGCCGCTCATGACCGCTCGTACCCCTGATGCTGAGCCGCTGCTGACGCCGGCAGAGGTTGCCACCATGTTCCGCGTGGACCCGAAGACGGTCACCCGCTGGGCCAAGGCCGGCAAGCTGACGTCCATTCGCACGCTCGGCGGTCACCGCCGTTACCGTGAGGCGGAGGTGCGCGCTCTGCTGGCCGGGATTCCGGCTCAGCGCACTGAGGCCTGATAGGCCAAAGGCTCTTTCAAAGGGGCCGCTTACCGGACTCCGCCGGGTCCGGTAAGCGGCCCCTTTGTCGTCTCCGCTTCCGGGCTCCCGGTACCGGCCGGCCGGTCGGAATGCTGAACTCCGGATAACGATTTGATGCGTGTGGGGTGGGGGGGATTTACAGTGAATAGCCGTACAATTTTACATATTAAATTAGTGGCGTTCGCGTAGACCCGTCCCGGGGTCGACCTCCGGGGGATGCGAGTGACGACCGTCACGCGGTCCGTCACTTGTGGTCCGGACCTGGTCCGGGTAGGGGGGTGGACGACAAAAAGCGAGAGGCCCGGAACCTGACGGTTCCGGGCCTCTCGCACTGCGGCGATCCCGACGGGACTTGAACCCGCGACCTCCACCTTGACAGGGTGGCGAGCTAACCAACTGCTCCACGGGACCAGATTGTTCTGATCTCGTTCACTCGCTTGCCGCGCTGCGAACAAGACAGACTGTAGCCCATGGTGGGCCCCCAGGTCGAACTGGCTCCTGAAGGCCCACCCGCAGCTCACGGCACCCGCAGCTCACGGCACCCGCAGCTCACGGCACCCCCGGACCGGCGGCACCCCGGGCCGGAGGGGCCGCCCGGCTCAGAGGGCCGCGCGCGCCGCCTCCATCGCCTTCATGATCCGCTTCTCCGAGACCGGGCTCGGCGTGCCCAGCGACTGGGCGAAGAAGCTGACCCGCAGCTCCTCGATCATCCAGCGGATCGCCCGCACCTCCTCGGACGGCTGCCGCCCGGCCGGCACCGCCGCCAGCAGCTCCCCGTACTCCTGCTGGACCTGCTGCACCTTCAGCAGCTGCTGGGCGTCCCGCTGCGGGTGGTTCGGCAGGGCCTCCAGACGGCGGTCCACCGCCAGCAGGTAGCGCTTGAGGTCCGGCAGCCGCTGCCAGCCGGTGGCCGTCACGAAGCCCGGGTGCACCAGCGAGGCCAGGTGCAGCCGGACGTCGTTCACCGCGTTCAGCAGCACCGGGCTGCTCACCGATTTGAGCCGGGTCGAGGCCTTGTGGAAGGCGATCAGCGCGGTGGCCGTCTTCAGCGTGGTGTCCGCGGACAGGTCGTACAGGTCCGCGCGGACCTTGTCGTGCAGCGTCCCGAAGGCCGCCCCGTCCCAGGCCGGACCGCCGGCCAGCGCCATCAGCCGGTCCGTCGCGGCGGACACGACGTCCTCGAAGAGGGCGGCGATCGAGCCGTGCGGGCTGTGCGAGAGCGCCAGCTTCGCCTGGTTGCCCAGCCGGCCCTGGATCGACTTGGCGGGGGAGGTGGTGGTCAGCATCAGCAGCCGCCGGGTGCCCTCCCACATCGCCTGCGCCTGGGCCTCCGGGGTGTCGAACAGCTTGACGCCGACCGTGCCGCCCTCGTCCACCAGCGCCGGGTAGGCGCGCAGCGAGTGCCCGCGCGAACGCTGCTCGAAGGTGCGCTGCAGCACCGGCAGGGACTCCGGCCAGGCCGTCAGCCCGCCCTGCTCGATGCCCTGGCCGGACGCGGCCGAGGACAGCGTCTCCTTGAGCTTCGGCTTGAGCCTCAGCCGCAGCTCCTCCAGGTCCTTGGACTCGGCGAGCTTGCGGCGCCCGTCCACCACCCGGAAGGTCACCTTGAGGTGGTCCGGCACCCGCTCGTCGTCCCAGGCCTCCGGCGGCACGGTGACGGCCGTCAGCCGCTTCAGGGCGTGCTCCAGGGCCGGGAGCAGCGGCTCCTGCCGGTCCTTCACCGCGCGCAGCGCCGCCTTGGCGAAGTCCGGCGCCGGGACGAAGTTGCGCCGGACCGCCTTCGGCAGCGACTTGATGTACGCGGTGACCAGCTCCTCCCGCAGGCCGGGGATCTGCCAGTCGAAGCCCTCCGCGGTGACCTGGTTGAGCACCGGCAGCGGGATGTGCACGGTCACGCCGTCCGCGTCGCTGCCCGGCTCGAACTGGTAGGTCAGCTTGAAGCGCAGCTTGCCCTGCTGCCAGTGGTCCGGGTAGTCGGCCTCGGTGACGCCGTCGGCGGCGTCGTTGATCAGCATCGACTTCTCGAAGTTCAGCAGGTCCGGCTGCTCGTGCCGGGCCTGCTTCCACCAGGCGTCGAAGTGCCGGGTGGAGACGATCTCGTCGGGCAGCCGGGCGTCGTAGAACTCGAACAGGGTCTGGTCGTCCACCAGGATGTCCCGGCGGCGGGCCCGGTTCTCCAGCTCCTCGACCTCGCCGAGCAGCTTGCGGTTCTCCGCGAAGAACCGGTGGTGGGTCTCCCAGTCGCCCTCGACCAGCGCGTTGCGGATGAACAGCTCGCGGCAGAGCTCCTGGTCGATCTTCCCGTAGTTGACCTTGCGCTGCGCGACGACGGGCATCCCGTAGAGGGTGACCTTCTCGTACGCCAGCACCGCGCCGGCCTTCTTCTCCCAGTGCGGCTCGCTGTAGCTGCGCTTGATCAGGTGGCCGGCCAGCGGCTCGACCCACTCCGGCTCGATCTTGGCGTTGATCCGGGCCCAGAGCCGGGAGGTCTCCACCAGCTCGGCCGACATCACCCAGCGCGGCGGCTTCTTGAACAGGCCGGAGCCCGGGAAGACCGCGAAGCGGGCGCCGCGGGCACCGCCGTACTCACGCTTCTCCGGGTCGAACAGGCCGATGTGGGAGAGCAGGCCGGCCAGCAGGGACTGGTGGATCCGGTCGGCGTCCGGCTCGGCGTCGGCGTGGGGCTCCTCGATCGCCACGCCCAACTGCTTCGCCACGGTGCGCAGCTGGGTGTAGATGTCCTGCCACTCCCGTATCCGCAGGTAGTTGAGGAACTCGGTCTTGCACATCCGGCGGAAGGCCGAGGAGGAGAGCTCCCTCTGCTGCTCCCGGACGTAACGCCACATCGCCAGGTAGGAGAGGAAGTCCGAGGTCTCCGAGGTGAACCGGCGGTGCCGGTCGTCGGCGGCCTGGCGCTTCTCGGCGGGGCGCTCGCGCGGGTCCTGGATGGAGAGCGCGGCGGCGATCACCATGACGTCGCGGACGCAGCCGTTGCGGTCCGCCTCCAGCACCATCCGGGCCATCCGGGGGTCCACCGGGAGCTGGGCGAGCTTGCGGCCGAGCTGGGTGAGGCGTTTGCGCGGGTCCTTCTCGTCCGGGTCCAGCGCGCCCAGCTCCTGCAGCAGGTGCACGCCGTCCTTGATGTTGCGCGAGTCCGGCGGGTCCAGGAACGGGAAGGCGGCGATGTCGCCGAGGCCGGCCGCGGTCATCTGCAGGATCACCGAGGCCAGGTTGGTGCGCAGGATCTCGGCGTCGGTGAACTCGGGGCGGGAGAGGAAGTCCTCCTCCGAGTACAGCCGGATGCAGATGCCGTCCGAGGTCCGGCCGCAGCGGCCCTTGCGCTGGTTGGCGCTGGCCTGGCTGACCGCCTCGATCGGCAGCCGCTGCACCTTGGTGCGGTGGCTGTAGCGGGAGATCCGGGCGGTACCCGGGTCGATCACGTACTTGATGCCGGGGACGGTGAGCGAGGTCTCGGCCACGTTGGTGGCCAGGACGATCCGGCGGCTGCCGGAGCGCTGGAAGACCCGGTGCTGCTCGGCCGAGCTGAGCCGGGCGTACAGCGGCAGGACCTCGGTGTTCCTCAGCTTCAGCCGGTTGAGGGCGTCGGCGGTGTCGCGGATCTCGCGCTCGCCGGAGAGGAAGACCAGGATGTCGCCGGGGCCCTCGGCCTGCAGCTCCTGGGCGGCCTCGCAGATCGCCTGGACCTGGTCCCGGTCGCGGTCGACCTCGTCGCCGTCGTCCTCGGCGTCGTCGTCGACGACGGGGCGGTAGCGGACCTCCACCGGGTACGTCCGGCCGGAGACCTCGACGATCGGGGCGTCGCCGAAGTGCCGGGCGAAGCGCTCCGGGTCGATGGTCGCCGAGGTGATCACGACCTTGAGGTCGGGCCGGCGGGGGAGCAGCTGCTTGACGTAGCCGAGGATGAAGTCGATGTTGAGGCTGCGCTCGTGCGCCTCGTCGATGATCAGGGTGTCGTACTGGAGCAGTTCGCGGTCGGTCTGGATCTCCGCGAGCAGGATGCCGTCCGTCATCAGCTTGACCAGGGTGTCCTGGCCGACCTGGTCGGTGAACCGGACCTTCCAGCCGACCGCCTCGCCCAGCGGGCTGTCCAGCTCCTCCGCGACCCGCTCGGCCACCGTGCGGGCGGCGATCCGGCGCGGCTGGGTGTGGCCGACCAGACCGCGCACGCCGCGGCCGAGCTCCAGACAGATCTTCGGGATCTGGGTCGTCTTCCCGGAGCCGGTCTCGCCCGCGACGATCACCACCTGGTGGTCCCGGATCGCCGCCAGGATCTCGTCCTTCTTCTGGCTGACCGGGAGCTCGGCCGGGTACGTGATCGGCGGGACGGCGCCCCGGCGCTGCTCGACCAGCAGCTCCGCGCGGTCGATGTCGGCGGCGATCTCGGCGGCGATCTTCTGCCGGGCCTCCGGCTTGCGGACCCGGCGCGCCCCCTCCAGCCGGCGTCCGATCCGCACCTGGTCGCGCAGGGTCAGTTCGGGCAGGCGGGCGGCCAGCTCACCGATTCCGGGACCCTCGGCGGGCGCGGGGGCGGACTGGACTGCGGGAGAACTCACTGCGGGCATCCCTCTAGGTTCGCAAGGAGGTGCGGCGGAGCGCACCTCGGTTTTCGAGCCCCTCCAGTGTCACAGCCGCCGGCCGCGAATCGCGAACGGCGGGCAACGGTCCGCGGCCGCCGTGGGCTCCAGGGGGGTGAGGAGGTGCTCATGGGAGCCCAGAAGGCCGCGCGGGACGAGGAGTTCCGGACGTTCGCCGGCAGCGCGTGGACACGGCTGTTCAGGACGGCGTACCTGCTCGCGGGGGACCGGCACGGCGCCGAGGACCTGGTCCAGCAGGCCCTGGAACGCGCGTACGTCGCCTGGGGCCGGGTGCGCGCGGCGGACGACCCGCCCGCGTACGTCCGCCGGATCCTGGTCAACGAGCACGCCCGGCGGTTCCGGCGCAGACCGGCCGAACAGCTGGTGCACGACCTCCCGGAACGGGCCGCACCGGCCGGGACCGACCCGGACGACCGGGCCGTGCTGCTCGCCGCGCTCGGCGCCCTGCCGCCGCGCCAGCGCCAGGCCGTCGTCCTGCGCTACTGGGAGGACCTCACCGAGACCCAGACCGCCGCGGCCATGGGCTGTTCGGTCGGGACGGTGAAGAGCCAGGCGTCCAAGGGCCTCGCCAAACTCCGGGCGGCCTCCCCACTCAACGGACTGACCAGCATCGGAGGCGGAAGATGAGCAACGAGTCCAGCACCGGGGGCCCGGCGGACGCGGCCGGGGACGGCGCGGCGGTGGCCGCGCGGGCCCTCGGCGACCTGGCCGGGAGCGTCGAGACCGGTGCGGTCCCGTACGACCGGCTGGTCGCCGGGGGGCGGCGGCGACTGCGGCGCCGGCGGCTGCTGACCGCCGCGGCGGCGGCCGTCCTGGTCACGGCGGTCGTCGGCGGCGGGGCGGTGCTCGGCGAGCGCGGCCGGCAGACGGTCTCGACCGTGGCGGCGGCCTCGGCCTCGGTCTCCGCGTCCGGCTCGGCCCCCTCGTCCGCGGCGGCCACCCCGACCGCGCCCGCGCGGGATCCGTTCACCCCGGTCCGGGTCCGGGTCGGGGAGGGCACCGTGGACGGCCGCAGCTGGCAGGCCTGGGCCGCGCTGTGGCCGGCCGCGCCCACCAGGGAGGACGCCCACCGGCAGGAGGAACTGCTCTGGGAGGACCGGCACGCGGCCATCCCGCAGCTGCCGAGGACGACGGACGCCGAGGTCGACCGCGCGTGGCGGGCCGACCTGGACGCGGTGAACCTCTACCTCACCCTGGACGGCACGCGGCAGGTCGACGACAGCGTGCACCGGACCGTCGTCCCCGGGGGGCCGACCGCCGTGTCCCTGCCACCCTCCCCCTTCTCCGGCGGCGGGACGGTGCTCGGCCTCAAGGGCGCGGAGCTGGGCGACTCCCCCGTGCTGATCTGCGGGGTCGCGCCCCAGGTCGCGAAGGTCGTGGTCACCTGGGTGACCGGCGGCTCCACCGAGGCCGTGCCGGTCGCGGTCGGCGATTCCCCGACGCACTGGTTCGCCCTCGCGAAGAAGCCGGGCTCGGACGCCAGGACCTTCACCCTCTATGCGGCGGACGGTTCGGTGCTCGGCGCCGACACCACCTGGTTCCGCAGTTCCTGAGCCGTCCGCCCGCCCCCGGGCCGTCGGAGGTGCGCGCCGTCGCCGGGACCCGGCCGGCATGCCCGGCCGGTCCCGCGGACGTGACCGGCCGTCAAGGATCGGCGGTAGCGACCGGCGGTGACGGACCGGAAGGTGCCGGCCGGCGGACCGGCGGCGGTGTCCGCGGCCGGTCCTACGGGTGGAGCGCGGCCTCGTCCGCGTCCGGGAGCCAGTCGCGGACGGGGTCGTACTCCAGCCACCGGCTGCGGGCCGCCTCCGTGGCGAACGCCCCGATCAGCTCGTCGAGCCGTGGGTGCGGATCGGTGGACCCGTCCTCCCGCCAGAGGAGCGACCAGGCGTAGAGCGGGGTCGGACCGGCCAGGGGCACGGTGCGCACGCCCGGACGGTCGGGCAGCGGGGTGTCGGCCGGGACGAGCGAGAAGCAGGACGGGTCGCCGCCGACCTCGTCCAGGAAGTGCTCCAGGCCCAGATTGGTCGAGCCGACCCGCCGCGGGACGTCGAACCGGGTGGCGAAGCGGGTGAGGAAGTCCAGCCGGTCCACCGCCGCCGGGTAGCGCAGCACACTGCCGCGCAGCTCCGCCGGGCTCAGTACCCCGCGGCCGGCCAGTGGGTGCCCGGTGCTCAGCAGTGCGTCCACCGGCTCCAGGCGGACCAGCCGGTGCGTCAGCCCGGTGTCCCCGCCGTCCGGCAGCGGATGCACCCGGCCGAACCCGGCGTCCGACTCCCCGCGCAGCAACGCCGCCGCGACCGACGGCAGGTCCCGGCCGGGCACCGGCTCCACCGTCAGCCCCGGCGCCGCGTCCACCGCCTGCGCGAGCGTCCGCATCGGCGCGTACAGGTGCCCCCACACGTCGATCCGCAGCGGCCGGGCGGCGCACCCCACGGCGGCCACCGCCCGCTCCCCCTGCACCAGCACCCGCCGCGCCGGGTCCAGGAACCGCTGCCCGGCCCCGGTCAGCGCCACCCCGCGCGCGTCCCGCTCCAGCAACCGCACCCCCAGCGCCGCCTCCAGCCGCGCCACCCGTTTCGACAGCCCCTGCTGGCTGATCCCCAGCCGCCCGGCCGCCCGCCCGAAGTGCAACTCCTCGGCGGCGACGACGAACGCCCGCACCTGCGTCAGATCCAGATCCACCAGGGCACCTTAGGGCCGGCCGTCGAACTCCCGCCGTCCGCCCGGAGGGTGGGCGGGCCCCGGGCGGCCGACCGGCTGCGGGCACCCCACAACCGTCGGTTGTCGTCACCGTCCGGCGGTTGTTGGACCGGTGGAGGCGGCGCGCGGTGGGGTGAGGGGGTGTGACCGACGGAGGAGTGGGGATGAAGGCGCTGGTGGCGACGGGGCGGATGGCGGAACCTGTGCGGTTCGCGGAGGTGGAGCAGCCCCGGCCCGGACCGGGGGAGGCACTGGTGAAGGTGGAGGCCTTCTCGGTGAACCGGGGGGAGACCTTCCAACTGGAGGCGCCCCGGGCCGGGTGGCGGCCAGGGAAGGACGTGGCCGGGCTGGTGGTGCAGGCCGCCGCCGACGGGTCGGGGCCCGCCGTGTGCCGGCGGGTGGTGGGGCACCCGCCGGCCGGGGGGTGGGCCGAGTACGTGTGCGTCCCGGCGTCCTCGCTCGCCGAACTGCCCGACGGCCTGGACACGGCACGGGCCGCCGCGCTGCCGCTCGCGGGCCTCACCGCGCTGCGGCTGCTCCGCACGGCGGGGGCGCTGGCCGGGCGGCGGGTGCTGCTGACCGGGGCCTCCGGGGGCGTGGGGCACTACGTCACCGAGCTGGCGGCCGCGGCCGGGGCCGAACTGACGGCGGTCACCGCCTCCCCGGAGCGCGGCCGGCGGCTGCTCGGGCTGGGGGCGGCCGAGGTGGTCCACGACGTGGCCGGGGCGCGCGGACCGTACGACCTGGTGCTGGAGTCCACCGGCGGCGCCGCGTTGCCGCTCGCCCTGGCCCGGCTGGCCCGGCGCGGCACCCTGATCTGGTTCGGCCAGGCCTCCCGGACGCCCGTCACGCTCGACTTCTTCGACTTCTTCAAGGGCCCGGAATCGGCGGTCGTCCGGCACTTCCACTACGCCGACTCCGACCTCCCCGACGGCGAGGACCTGGCCACCCTGGTGCGCCTGGCGGCCGAGGGCCGGCTGACCCCGGAACTCGGCCGGGTCGCACCCTGGGACGAGACCGCCGCCGTGCTCACCGACCTGCGCGAGCGCCGGATCCGCGGCAAGGCCGTGCTGACCGTCTCCTGAACCCGTCTCCTGAACCCGTCTCCTGAACCCGCTCCGGGCGATCCCGCCCGCGCGATCCGGCCCCTGTGATCCGGCTCCCGCGATCCGGCTCCTGTGACCCCCGCCCTCGTGAACCGCTCCTGCGAACCCGCCCCGAAAGGGAAGCCCCGCCGTGACCGACCTGTCGTTCCTCGACACCCCCGGCCTGTTGCCGGCCTTCGTCGCCGAGAACCGCCCGCGCGCCCACGGCGCCGGCCTGGACCCCTACGAGTACGACCGGGTGACCGCCGCGCTCACCTCCCCGCACGACTGGCCGGCCGCCTGCCGCGCCGCCGGCCGTCGGCACGCGGTGACGGCGGAGCGTGCGGCTGCCGAGGGCCGTACCGTCACCGCCGGTGAGGGGTACTGCAACGCCGCCCGCTGGTTCCACTTCGCCGGGTTGCTCCCGCACGCCGACCGGACCGCCGCGGCGGAGGCGGCCGAGGAGGCCGACGAGGCGATGCGGCGGGCGCTGGCGCTGCTCGACCCGGACGCGGAGCGGGTCGAGGGCGAGGGCTTCGCGGGCTGGCTGCGCCGCCCGGCCGCACTGCGCGGGGCCGGGGCCTCCGCTGCCCGGGCGGCCGGCGACGGTGCGCCGGTGGTCGTGGTGGTGCCGGGGATGGACTCCGGCAAGGAGGAGTTCCACGCGGTCGCCGAGGCCCTGCTGGCCCGGGGCGTCGCCGTCCTCGCGATCGACGGGCCCGGGCAGGGCGTCCTGGCCGCCACCAGCGCGCCGGAGCCGGAGTACCACCGGGTCGTCGGGCGCGCCCTCGACGCCCTCGCCGGCCGGGACGGCCTGGACCCGGCCCGGACCGCCGTGATCGGCCTCAGCCTTGGGGGCTACTACGCGGCCGGGGCCGCCGCCCACGAGCCGAGGCTGCGCGCTGCGGCGGTGGTCAGCGGCCCGTACCGGCTGGACCGGGACGGCCTGGTCCCGTTCGTCACCGCGACCCTCGCGCAGCGCTGCGGCGGGTACCGGGAGGCCCGCGCCTTCGCCGACCGGGTGGACCTCGCCGCCCTCGCGCCGCGGATCGCCGTCCCGCTCCTGGTGGTCGAGGGCGGCGAGGACCGGATCCCCGGCGTCACGCCCGCCACCGCGCTGGCCGAGCGGGCCCCCGACGCCGAACTCCTCCTCGTCCCGCACGGCAACCACCTCCTCGGCAACGCCCTGCCGGACTGGCTCCCCGCCACCGCCGACTGGCTCACCGCACGGCTGGCCGGCGGCCGGCCCGGCGTCCGAGCGAGGTGAGGGCGAAGAGGACCCCGCCGACCAGGAAGAACGGCTCGTAGCCGAAGGTCGCGAACCGGGCCATCGCGTCCAGCTCGGCAGGCGACCGGCTGCCGAGGGCCAGGGCGAACCAGTCGGGCACGGACGGCGCGGCGTGCAGCACCAGCAGCGCCGTGGTGCCCCACAGCGCGGCGGTCAGCAGCCCGGCCGGCACCCGTCCGCCCCAGCGCCGCACCGGCGCCAGCGCCACCGCCGCGGCCACCGCACAGAGCGGGATCGCGATCACGTCGATCACCAGCAGCGGCGTGTTGCTCCACACCGACCGGCCCTCGGGCAGCCCGAGCCGCCCGTCGGCCAGCCAGTACACGTGCACCAGCGCGAAGGCCACCGCCCACCCCGCCGCCACGTACCCGGCCCGCGCCGCCACCCGGTTCCAGCCCGTGTCCCTCGTCGTCTCCATGCCCCCACGGTTCCGCCCCGCGCCACCCCGCCGGATCGTCCCGGGGGCGGGACTCCCTCCCCCTGCGGGGGGATCCGGGGCGGA
Organism: Kitasatospora sp. NPDC048545; assembly: GCF_040651155.1. NCBI lineage: Bacteria > Bacillati > Actinomycetota > Actinomycetes > Kitasatosporales > Streptomycetaceae > Kitasatospora > Kitasatospora sp. NPDC048545. Next base: position 118,279 of record NZ_JBEZIQ010000019.1, on the reverse strand, counting down.
CGGGGCCGGGGCGGGTTCAGGACGGCCACGGCTGGCAGGACAGGATCAGGAGAGCGACGGGGCGTCGGCGTCCGGGGCGACCGGTGCGCCGGGGATCAGAGCCGGAAGAGCTTGGCGAACGGGGCGGTGATCCGCACCGTCCGGGAGCCGAAGTCGACCAGGACGGCCGAGTCGCCCTCGACGCCGATGGCGCGGCCGAGACCGAACTCGTCGTGCGAGACCCGGTCCCCGACGGCGAATTCCTTGGGCGGGGGCGGCGGTGGAGCCTGGCGGAAGGGGCTGGTGGGCAGGTGGCGACGGGGCGCGGCTGGATTCGTCATTGCGGCCAGTATGCGCCCGATTCCGGGGGAACGGACGGCTCGGCCCCGGATATTTCCGGATCACCCCCGGAGGGCGCGGGGGCCGGTGCGCACCCCGGCGCGCGGGGGAGCCGCGGGAGCGGTGGCCGTCCTCCACTCCCGCCGGTCCGGGACACGTCGGTGAACTGGCCAGGGAGAACCCCCCCGTTGGGGTTCGGACCCTGCTACAGTCGTGGTAGTTGCAGTTGCGGTTCCCATGGACTTTGTGTGCGCCTGCCGGTTGCGACCGCAGGCGCATTTTGTTACCCGGCCATTCCCCGGGTGGGTCATCGTCGCGGCGACGCGGAACTCACGACCTGTGAGTTCCGTAGGTCCCATTCGAAGGATAGTTTTTATGGCTAACGGCACCGTGAAGTGGTTCAACTCGGAAAAGGGCTTCGGCTTCATCGAGCAGGAGGGTGGCGGTCCGGACGTGTTCGCCCACTACTCGAACATCAACGCCAGTGGCTTCCGTGAGCTGCTCGAGGGCCAGAAGGTCGAGTTCGACGTCACGCAGGGCCAGAAGGGCCCGCAGGCGGAGAACATTCGCCCGCTGTAGTGCGTCCAGCCGTCCGGTAGCTGCCGGACGGCCCGGGCCCGCACCGCGCGCAAGCGCACGGTGCGGGCCTTTCGGCATTTCCGGGCCGCCGCTGATCGCCGCGCTTCCCGAGGCGGAGAAGAACGACCTCCTGCTTGAGCTGGATGCGGAGTTCGTGGACCGGGTCACCAGGGCGCGGCTCCCCGCGAAGCCGGGCCAGGGCTTCACGGCCGGCCGCGGTGAATGCGACGGTGTTACCGGTCAGTTCGACGGCGCCGAGGCCCGTGAGCACGGTGAGCAGGCGTGCCACGTCACGGTCGTTGCCCCGGCGCAGGCGGCCGAGGCGGTCCTCCGGAAGGTCATCGAGGACGAAGAACTCGGACAGTGTGTCCCACACCGCAGTCCGCAGTTTCTGCTCCGGCACCGCGCTCAGCCGCAGAACTGCTGGATGCCGCGCACGCGCGAGTCGCTGAGCGTCGGCAGCTCGCCGAGCAGGTTCGAGTGGAGGCTCGGGCGGCGAAGCTGTCCACCCTGGCTGCCGACGAGGAAGCGATCTGGCACGAGGTCGAGAACCACGTCGCCTGCAAGCAGGCGGCCCGCTACGACGTCGCCGTGGCCCTCCTGGTCCAGCTCCGTGACGCCTGTGACCACGTCGGACGCGGCCCTCAGTTCCGGCAGCGACTGGCCGCCCTTCGCGACCAGCACCGGCACCTGCCCGGCCTGCTGCGCCGGCTCGACGACCGGGCCTTGCGGGGCTGACACCTGTCCGTCCCGTTTGCGGAGGCCTGCCGAGAGACACCAGCGGCCCCACGCGGCGATCCAGCAACCTGAGTCAGTAGCCCTCGGTCCAGAACTGCTGGAGTCGCGCGATCGCCTGGGCCTTGTCCAGCTCGGCGACCTGGTCCTCGGTGAGTCCGACGCGGTTGATCAGCATGTAGACCAGATCTACGGGAAGTGCCTCGCGTGGTGGTTCAGGCGCGCCTCGATCGGGAAGCGTGCCGTCCAGGACGCACGGCCAGAAGACATCCTCCGTCACGTCCAGCTGATCACGGAGGATGTGCGCCCACATGCTCGCGCCGTACGCGGTGCGGTCGACCGGATGCGATACCCGAGTACGCAGGATCCGCCCATCGGGGAGCCCGAACTCATAGGTGATGTGGTGGGTACCGGTGCGGCCACGCGCGTCACGTACGCGGTCCCAGCCTTCAACCTTGCAGAACTGCTCGTGTCGTTCGCGTGTCGGCTGAGGCCAGGTCACCTCGCGACTCCGAGCAGCCAGTCGCGGAGCTGCGCGTCGTCGCTGAGGCCGATCAGCTGGACCAGGCCCCAGTTGTCACGGTGGTTCGGAGCGCCCAGGAGTCGGTCCTGCCAGTCCTCCGCATACTCGCGGAGCGCGTCGACCATCTCGTCGATGGCCTCATCGAACGTGCTGCCGTCCGCGGCGACCGGGAGGCCAGGGAAGAACACCGACCAGCCGCCGCCCTCTGCGACCACCTCGGCCTTGGACGGACACAGCAGCGTGAGCGCGTGGCGCAGCCGCCCCGCGTCGACTACCGCGGCGTACCCGGTGTCCCGGCGAACGGTCGCGACCCGGCCTTGCCCTGCCGCGTCGAGCAGGTCCTTCAGGTGTGTGCGGGCTTCGGTGTAGCTCTCGTAGTGGACTGCTGTCATGGGGAGCCTCCTCGTCCGAGAACCAGGGTGGCGCGCGCCATTGAGTACGTCAAGTACGTCACGTACTCACCGCTGACCCCAGGACGGCGGTGACCGTCCGCTGTGTCGTTGGCGTCAAACAATGCAAAAATGCCCCCGAAGCGAGCTGCTTCGAGGGCATCGTGCCTGCTCAGGCGATGTGGCCAGGGCCGGGGTCGAACCGGCGACCTTCCGCTTTTCAGGCCAAACCGGGGCGTCGAGATGCCCTGGTCTGGCTGGCCTTGCCGTACGTGGAAGTGCGCTTTCGGGTGCCAGCGTCCATGCCGGTTGGCGTCAGCGCTGGCGTCAACCGGCGGCTTCTGCGCGCCGGCGGCAGTCAGTACGGGAGCAGTTCGGTCGTGATCAGGTCGAAGTCGAACGGCTCGGGGATGTGCAGCGTCTCACCGAACTCGATGTCCTCGCGGCGGTGGTACTTCGTGCTGTCGGGGCGACTGAAGAGCGTGACGGTCTTCTGCCTGGCGTCGATCAACAGGTACAGCGGGATCCCCATCAGCGGGTAGTCGCGCACCTTCCCGACCCAGTCGTTCTCCGGGTTGGAGGGGGAGACCAGTTCGACGGCGACGGCCGCGACTTCGGAGGGGACCTGATTGTCAGTCGTCTCCAACGCCTCGCCGGGAAGGTATGTCAGGTCCGGGTTGCGACTCTTGCCCACGTTCGGTGAAACGAGGTCGGTGTTCTCGCTCGGCAGCAGCTCCGACGGGGCGTGCGCGTCGAACTGGCGGCGGACCAGGAGGAGGTTCCGCTGATGGATGCCCGAGGGGCTGACCATCATGACGATGGTGTCGCCCGACAGCTCCACCTTGAATCCGTCGGGCAGGTTCCTGCGGGCCTCTTCGAGGAGTGCGAAGTGCTCCGGGTTCATGCGCGGTGCCTCCTGGGGTGTGCCGGACAGCATCTCAGCGTAGTCCGGACGGGGCCCGGCATCGCCCGTACGGGTTTCAGTGGCCGGGCCCAAGTCCCTCGGATGCTCCGGGGCTGCTCAGCCGGATTACTGACCGTCCGCTGTGCCGTTGGCGTCAAACAACACGAAAATGCCCCCGAAGCGAGCTGCTTCGAGGGCATCGTGCCTGGTCAGGCGATGTGGCCAGGGCCGGGGTCGAACCGGCGACCTTCCGCTTTTCAGGCGGACGCTCGTACCAACTGAGCTACCTGGCCGTACTGCACCGTCTCCTGCGAGACGAGCGATCCCGACGGGACTTGAACCCGCGACCTCCACCTTGACAGGGTGGCGAGCTAACCAACTGCTCCACGGGACCTTGTAGTGGCGAACCACTAAGGTCTTGCGTCACTGCACTTTACTACGGTCCTGCGTACTGCCGTTACTGCGTGCCCCCAACGGGATTCGAACCCGTGCTACCGCCTTGAAAGGGCGGCGTCCTGGGCCACTAGACGATGAGGGCTTGCGGCCTGTCCCGCTGTTTCCAGCGCTCGGGGACGTCGAGAAGCATATGGGATGTCGGGCGGATCGCCAAAACGGGTTTCGGCCGAGTGGGCGCCCGGACCCGGACCCGGGGCGGGGCGGCCCCGGCGGGGGTCAGGACCAGCCGAGCTCGTCCAGCTCGTGGTCGTCGAAGCCGAAGTGGTGGGCGACCTCGTGGATCACGGTGGTGCGCACCTCCTCGACGACCTGCTCGCGGGTCTCGCAGTGGCGGAGGGTGGGGCCGCGGTAGATCAGGATGCGGTCGGGCAGGACGCCCGCGTACCACTCGCCGCGTTCGGTGAGCGGGGTGCCCTCGTAGAGGCCGAGGAGTTCCGGGTCGCCCGGGTCGGGTTCGTCCTCGACGAAGACCGCGACGTTGTCCATCATGGCCGCGAGTTGCGGGGGGATCTGGTCGAGCGCGTCGCTGACCAGCGTCTCGAACTCTTCCCGGGTCATCTCCACCGGATCATTGTCGGGCCTCGGGTGACGGCGTGCCAGGTGGCGGAGGCCGGTGTTTGATGGGGCTATGACGACCTCGGAGGGCGCGTTGGACGACACGGTGGACGGCCCGCCCCGGTCGGCGCCGCCGGTCGCGGCGCGGTTGCCGGACCGGCCGCCGGTGCTGCGCGGACAGGGCCCGGCCGTTGCGGTGGTCGCGGTCGGCGGGGCGATCGGGGCGGTGGCCCGGTACGCGGCCGGGCTCGGCTGGGAGACCGGGCCGACGGCCTTCCCGTGGACGACGCTGCTGGTCAACGTGGTCGGCTGTGCGGTGATCGGGGTGTTCCTGGTGGTGATCACCGAGGGGCGCCAGGCTCATCCGCTGGTGCGCCCGTTCTTCGGCACCGGCGTGCTGGGCGGGTTCACCACCTTCTCGACCTACGCCGTGGACGTCCGGCGGCTGCTGGAGGAGGGCCGGCTCGGGCCCGGGCTGGCGTACCTGGGGCTGACGCTGCTGGGCGCGCTGGTCGCGGTGTGGGCGGCGGCCGGGCTGACCCGGCGTCTGATCCACCGCGCGGTCCGCCGCGGGGCCGCGCGGTGACCCGGCTGGGCGGGCCGGCGCTGCGGCTGACGGTGCTGGTCGGCGAGAGCGACCGGTGGCACCACCGCCCGCTGTACAGCGAGGTCGTGCACCGGGCGCGGGCGGCGGGGCTGGCCGGGGCGAGCGTGTTCCGGGGGATCGAGGGGTTCGGGGCGTCGTCGCTGGTGCACACCACGCGGCTGCTGTCGCTGAGCGAGGACCTGCCGGTGGCGGTGGTGATCGTGGACGAGGAGGAGCGGGTGCGGGCGTTCCTGCCGCAGGTGGACGAGCTGGTGGCGGAGGGGCTGGTGCTGCTGGACCGGTGCGAGGTGGTGACCTGCACCGGGCGCGGTCCGGCCGGGGGCCCGGGCGGGGGAGGGGCGGCGGAGTGAACTGGCTGCTGGTGGTGGCGGGCGCGGTGGTCGGCGCTCCGCTGCGGTACCTGACCGACCGGGCGGTGCAGTCCCGGCACGACTCGGTGTTCCCGTGGGGGACGTTCACGGTGAACGTGGTGGGCTGCCTGATCCTCGGGACGGTGACCGGCGCGGTGGCGGCGGGCGCGGCGTCCTCGCAGGTCCAGCTGCTGCTGGGGACGGGCCTGTGCGGTGCGCTGACCACGTACTCGACCTTCTCGTACGAGACGCTGCGGCTGGCCGAGACCGGCGCCGGGCGGTACGCGGTGGCGAACGCGGCGGGGAGCGTGGCCGCCGGGCTGGCCGCGGTGTACGCCGGGGCGGAGCTGGCCTCGGCGCTCTGGGGCTGAGGGGGCGCCCCGGCGGCGCCGGGGCCGAACTGCCGTCCTGCCCGTGTCCCGCCGGGCCGGGCGCGCGTTGGGCACCGAAAGCGGCCGCGCGCGAGTGGGCGGCCCGGGTGGGGCGGTAGAGAGGGACCTGGGTGGCTTCGGTGCGGGCGGTTCGGGCGGTACGAGCGGTACGAGCGGTTCGGGCAGTGCGGACGGCGCGGGTGCGGAACGCGGCGGTCCTGCGCTCGCGCGCGGTACGGGCGGCGGCGCTGCTGACGGTGGCCGGGCTGGGGCTGACCGGGTGCATGTCGGTCGGGCCGGCGGCGGAGGAGAAGCACGGCGGGGCGGTGCCGGTCGGGCAGGCCGGTCCGGCGGGCAGGCCGGGTGCGGCGGGCACCGCGTCGGCCTCGCCGGGGGCCGGGCACCCGGGCGGCGCTTCGGGGCGCCCGGAGCGGCCGGGGGGCCTGCAGGCGGAGAACGCGCCGGGCGGGTCGACGGCTCCGGCGCCGGGTGAGGCCGCGTCGGGCGCGGGCGGCACGGTGACCGGTGTGGTCCCGGTGCCGGCGCCGCAGGGGCCCGACGGCGTGCCGGGCGGCGGTTCGCCGGGCGGCGTGAACACCAGCCCCGCGCCGCACCCGGGCGGTGGATCGTCGACCGGCTCCGGCGGCACCACGGGCTCCGGCGGGGCGGGCGGCACCGGCGAGGGCCGGTCCGGCGGCTCGGCGGGCACCCCGTCGGCCAGTCCGAGCGGCCGCCCGTCGAACACCCCGGAGCCGGAGCACAGTTCGCCCGCCGCGACCGTGCTGCCGCTTCCGGAGCCGTCCTCGGGGAGCTCCGGTTCCTCGGCGCCGAGCCCGCGCGCGGGTGTCCACTAGGGATCTGGCCTGGGCATTTGCCTCAGATCGTGTGGGTCCTCTATGGTGGTAGATCGTTCGTTTGATTCATTTGACTGGCGCCCTATTCCCATCTGGCGCCCTTGGCGCGTTCCGGCGATCCGTGGCTGACCGCATAGAGGCGGTTGTGAAACAGAACCCCGGACTTTGGCGCGTGCCACTTCCGGAAGGTTTTGCATGTCTCTCGTTGACGACGCCCGCTTCGCCATGCCCGCGAACGAGGCCGCCGCCGATGTCACCGACACCAACGACACCGTCGACACCATCGACACCGCCTCGGACGAGGTGATCGCCGAGGCCGTGGAGGCCACCGAGGAGGCGGCCGCCGAGCCGACCATCACCTTCGGCGACCTGGGTCTGCCGGACGACGTCGTCCGCGCCCTCGCCAAGCGCGGCGTCACCACCCCGTTCCCGATCCAGGCCGCGACCATCCCGGACGCCCTGGCCGGCAAGGACGTGCTGGGCCGTGGCCGCACCGGCTCCGGCAAGACCCTCAGCTTCGGCCTGCCGCTGCTGACCCGCCTCGCCGACGGCGAGCGCACCAAGCCCAAGCACCCGCGCGGCCTGATCCTTGTCCCGACCCGTGAGCTGGCCATGCAGGTGGCCGACGCCCTGGAGCCGTTCGGCTCGGTGCTCGGCCTCAAGCTCAAGGTGGTCTGCGGCGGCACCTCGATGTCGAACCAGATCTACGCGCTGGAGCGCGGCGTCGACGTCCTCGTCGCCACCCCCGGCCGTCTGCGCGACCTGCTGAACCGCGGCAGCGCCAAGCTCGCCGACGTCCGCACCGTCGTGCTCGACGAGGCCGACCAGATGGCCGACATGGGCTTCCTGCCCGAGGTCACCGAGATCCTCGACCAGGTTCCGGACGGTGGCCAGCGCCTGCTGTTCTCCGCCACCCTGGAGAACGAGATCGACACCCTGGTCAAGCGCTACCTGAAGAACCCGGTCACCCACGAGGTCGACCCGTCGGCCGGCGCCGTCACCACCATGACCCACCACATCCTCGTGGTGAAGCCCAAGGACAAGGCGCCGATCACCAACGCGATCGCCGCCCGCAAGGGCCGCACGATCATCTTCGTCCGCACCCAGATGGGCGCCGACCGCGTCGCCGAGCAGCTGATCGAGGCCGGTGTGAAGGCCGACGCCCTGCACGGCGGCATGACGCAGGGCGCCCGTACCCGCGTCCTCGGCGACTTCAAGGACGGCTACGTCAACGTCGTCGTCGCGACCGACGTCGCCGCCCGAGGCATCCACGTCGACGGCATCGACCTGGTCCTGAACGTGGACCCGGCCGGTGACCACAAGGACTACCTGCACCGCTCCGGCCGCACCGCGCGGGCCGGTCGCTCGGGCGCCGTCGTCACCCTGGTGCTGCCGCACCAGCGCCGCGGCGTGTTCCGCCTGATGGAGGACGCGGGCGTCGACGCCTCGCGTCACATGCTCGACCACGCCTTCGACGCCGAGGTCGCCAAGATCACCGGCGCCCGCTCGCTGGTCGAGGTCCAGGCGGAGAGCGCGGCCGGCATCGCCGGTGCCGCCGAGCGCGAGCTCGCCGACATGACCCGCCAGCTGGAGCGCGCGCAGCGCCGCGCCACCGAGCTGCGCGAGGAGGCCGACCGCCTGGCCGCCCGTGCGGCGCGCGAGCGGGCCGACCTGGGCATCGTGGACGAGGAGCCGGTCGCCGCCGAGGAGGCCGGCGAGTCGGCCGAGGCCGCTCCGGCCGCCGCCGAGGCCGCCGCCGCGCCGCAGACCGAGGAGCGCGCCCCGTCGTACCGCGAGGCGCGTACCGAGCGTCCGGCCTTCGGCCGTGACCGGGACCGTGACGACCGTCGCTCCGGCGGCGACCGCGGAAGCTTCAACCGTGACCGTGACGACCGTCGCTCCGGCGGCGACCGCGGTGGCTTCAACCGTGACCGTGACGACCGTCGTTCGGGCGGTTTCGACCGTGACCGTGGCGGCGACCGCGGTGGCTTCAACCGTGACCGTGACGACCGTCGTTCGGGCGGTGGCTTCGCCGGCCGTGACCGTGACGACCGTCGTTCGGGCGGTTTCGACCGTGACCGTGGCGGCGACCGCGGTGGCTTCAACCGTGACCGCGGTGGCTTCGCCGGCCGTGACCGTGACGACCGTCGTTCGGGCGGTTTCGACCGTGACCGTGGCGGCGACCGCGGTGGCTTCAACCGTGACCGTGACGACCGCGGCGGCCGTTCCTTCGGTGACCGCCCGGCCCGTTCCTTCGGCGACCGTCCGGCCTTCGGCCGTGACCGCGACGAGCGCGGCGGCGGCAGCAGCAGCCGTCCGTTCTCGCGCCGCGACGACCACCGTTCCGGCGGCCGTCCGCAGGCCGACCGCGGTGGCTTCAACCGCAGCGGCGGCGGTTTCGACCGTGACCGCGGCGGCGACCGCACCGGCGGCTTCAACCGCGACGACCGCAAGCCGCGCTGGAAGAACTGACGCCGCACCGGCGGTAGTCGACCGCCGGCCCGGCTGAACGTACGAAGGGCCCGCTCCGTCCCCCGGAGCGGGCCCTTCGCGTTCCCCCGATACCCCCCGACACCTCGTCATGCCCCCCGAGGTGTTGTTCTGGAAGTGAGAATAACCTGTGGCGCGCGGCCGCGGTAGTCCCGTAGCGTCCCGGACATGAGCAGCAGACTGCATGACGTGGCACGGGTGAACGAGGAGATCGCCGAGCGGGGGAACTACCGGGCAGCCGGGGGCGAACTCGTCCAGGTGGGGGAGCAGCTGACGGCGGCGCAGGCCGGCACGGTGTCGTACGCGCCGCGGGCGCTGGACGCGCTGCTGGCGGAGGGGCCGCCCGGGCCCGGGCCGCGCGGCCCGGTCGAGGTGACGGCCGAGGGGAGCATCGAGGCCGCCCGGCGGCTGGTCGAGGCCGGTGCCGGCCGGGTCGGGGTGCTGAACTTCGCCTCCGCGCGCAACCCCGGCGGCGGGTACCTGCGCGGGGCCCGCGCCCAGGAGGAGGACGTCTGCCGCAGCGCGCTGCTCTACAGCTGCCTGCTGCAGGCACCGGACTACTACGAGGCGCACCGGGCCTCCACCGACCTCCGGTACAGCCACCGGGTGATCGTCTCGCCCGGCGTGCCGGTGATCCGGGACCTGCGCGGGGCCCTGAGCGCGCAGCCCTACCCGGTCACCTTCCTGACCTCGCCCGCGCCCAACGCCGGCCAGCTGGAACGGCGTTCGGCCGGTGCCGACGTCCGGGGCGTGCTCGCCGAGCGGGCCCTGCGGGTGCTCGCCGCGGCGGCCCGGCACGACGTGCGCGCGCTGGTGCTCGGCGCATGGGGCTGCGGGGTGTTCCGCAATGACCCGGCGCAGGTCGCCGAGGCCTTCGAGGCCGCGCTGGCCCGCTACGGGGCAGCGTTCGACCGGGTGGTGTTCGCGGTCTGGGACCGTTCGCCGGTCTCGGCGAACCGCGCGGCGTTCGAGACCCGGTTCGGTGCGGAGACCAGGCCGTAGCGGCCCGCCCCGGCGGGCCGGTGGTCGGCTCGACGGGCGGGGTGGGTTTGTGCCGGCCGGGGCCTTCGGGGCTTCCGGTGGGTCCGGCGGGCTAGCGGCTCCGGCGGTTCCGCCGGGCGGACAGCGCCGTCGTCGCCGTGGAGGCCGCCGCGACCACCGCGGTGACGGCGAACACCGACGGCCAGGCACCGATCTTCTTCGCCAGCGGGTGCGAACCGCCGAACGCCGCCACGTACAGGCCGGTCAGCGCCGCCGCCGCGCCCGGGCCGGAACTGCGGCGCCACTGCGCGGCCGCCCCGGCGCCGGCTACCGCCAGCACCGCACCGCCCAGCTCGCGCCGGCCGCTCCAGCGGGCCACGCCGTAACCGCCGACCAGACCGCTCGCCGCGGTCAGCGCGGCGGGCGCGGCGGCCACGAGCGCGTTCGGGACCTTCGTCATCGTCGACTCCACTCCTCGGGGCTGTATCGCCCTCCGACCCTAACCCGGTCGGGCCGACGACCCCGCCGGGGCTCCGCCGGAGGAGCCGGGCCTCAGCGGAACGCCTCCGCGGTGGACCGCCCCGGCACGGTCCCGGCGAGCAGGCGGGCCGCCTCCGCCGGGTCGAGCACCCGCTCCAGCCGGAGGTCGCCCGGCACCTCCTGGATGAACCGCCCGGCCGACCAGCTGCGCTCGTACGGCAGCGGCTCCAGCACCAGGGTGCGCACGCCGTCCAGGACCGGGACGTCGCTCGGGGTGCCCTCGTTCCACAGCCAGGAGCCGTCCGGGGCGACCAGGCTGAAGGCGCCGGTCGCGATCGGCCGGCGGGCGTCCAGGAAGGCCGTGCGGGCCAGCGCCACCACCTCCGGGTCCTGCGGGGCGCCGGGCAGGTGGCCGCCGCCGATCAGCACGTCGGCGAGCAGGGTGTGCAGCTGGAAGGTGTCGCCCAGGCCGGTCATCCGCAGCAGGTAGCCGGTGCCGGTGGGCCGGTCCAGCACCAGCAGTGGCTCGTCGTCCAGCATCAGCGCCAGATGGGCGAGGCCCTTGAAGTCGTGCTGCTCGCCCTCGTAGCGGCCGAACAGCTCCATCAGCGCGGCGGTCACGCCCGAGACGCGGGCCTCGGCCCGGACCGGGGCGTGCGAGTACACCGCCCACGCCGCCTGCTGCCACAGCTGCAGCGTCCACCAGCCGACCACGGCGAGGTGCGCGTGCCACTCGTCCAGCCGGGCCGGGTCGGCGATCCGCTCGTGCGCCGCGGCCGGATCGTCCTCGTCCGGGTCCGGCAGCGGACCGCCGCCGGTCTCGGCCCAGCGCCGCACCAGCAGCTCCGTGCCGGTCAGCGCCCCGCGCAGGCCGGCCAGCACCGGGCCGGCGCAGGCGACCGGGTCGGCCCCGTGCTCGACGCAGGCGCCCACCACCATGGCCAGGTGGGAGCGCGGGAACGGCGGGGCGTCCGGCAGCAGCGCGGCCAGCCGGGGGCCGGCCGCCACCCGTTCGTCCGGGGCGGCCGAACCGAACAGCCCGCCGACCCGGCCCAGGGCGGGGCCGAAGCGCTCGTCGTCCCCGGCGGCGACCACCGCCTCCAGGTCGGCCACGGCATCGGGGAAGGCGGGCTGCTGACGGTGCGACGACATCTGCTCGGAGGACATTCGCCGCAGCATAGGCGGAGGCCCCGGTCCGGGCGAAACGCCCCCGGGAGAAGGCCGGGTGACGGATACTCGCGCGGTGACCGCGTCCCCTGATTCCCCCGGTGCCCCTGGTGCGCCCGGGTCCGTCGAGACCGCCGAGGCCACCGGGACCGCCGAGCCGGCCCTGAAAGTGGCGCCGCTCGAACTCTTCCTCGACCTCGTCTTCGTCTTCACCGTCACCCAGCTCACCGGGAGCCTGGTCCACCACCTCACGCCCGGCGGGTTCGCCCAGGTGCTGGTGATGCTGGCCGTGATCTGGTGGATGTACGACGCCTTCATCTGGCTGACCAACGCCATGCCGCCGCGCACCCACGGCAGGCGCGGGCTGCTGATGCTGGCGATGGGCGCCTTCCTGGTGATCTCGCTGTCCGTCCCGCACGCCTTCGAGGGCAGCGGCGCCGCCTTCGGCTGGGCGTACCTGGTGGTCGTCGCCGTGCACACCGGGATGTTCGTCGCCGCCGGGGTCTCGCCCGCCGCGGTGCTGCGGATGGGCGCGAGCAACCTGGCCGTCGGCACCCTGGTGGTGACCGGTGGATACCTCACCGGAACCGTCCAACTCGGCTTCTGGACCGTCGCCTTCGCGATGCAGTTCGTGACCCCGTGGGTGGCCGGGCTGCCCGAGTTCCGACTGCGCGCCGACCACTTCGTGGAACGGCACGGGCTGATCATGATCATCGCCTTCGGCGAGTCGGTGATCGCGATCGGCATCGGAGCCGGGACCGCCGACCCCGGGCCCGCGCTGATCGCCGTGGCGCTGCTCGGCCTGACCGTCTGCGTCGGGCTCTGGTGGGCGTACTTCGGGCACGACGACGACGCCCGCGCCGAGCGCCGGATGGCCGCGCTGCCCTCCGCCGCCCGCAACCGGGCGGCCGTCTCCGTCTACTACCTCGGCCACTTCGGACTGCTGCTCGGCGTGCTGCTGTTCGCCGCCGGGGTCAAGTCCGCGGTCGGCCACCCGGGCGCCGCGACCGGCTTCGCGCAGGCCGCCGCACTGGCCGGCGGGACCTCCCTCTACCTGCTGGTCAACACCGCCCTGCGCGGCTTCTTCGGGCTGCGCCCCAACCTGCCCCGGCTGCTCGGCGCGCTCTTCGTCGCGGGCACCGTGCCGCTCGGCACCCGGGTGTCCGCGCTGGTCCAGGTGGGCGTGGTGGTGGCGGTGCTGGCCGCGGTCTTCGGCTACGAGGCCTGTCGGTACCCGGTGGCAGACTTCGACCGTGACTGACTCCGCGATCACCGACGGCAGCTACCTCGTCCGCAACGTCGGCAGCGGCCTGCTGCTCCAGGTCGCCGACGCCTCCCGGCGCAGCGGTGCCCGGATCGTCCTGGGCGCGGAGGACGGCACCGAGGCCCAGCTCTGGCACCTCACGGCCGTCCACCCCGGCGGCGCGCTCTTCCACGTCGAGAACGCCGCCAGCGGCAAGCGCCTCGACGTCACCGGTGCCTCCCCGGACGACGGCGTGCCGATCCAGCAGTGGAGCGCCAACGCCTTCGGCGCCCAGGAGTGGCTGCTGGAGGCCCACGTCGACGCCCCGGGGACGTACACCGTCACCAGCTTCGTCAGCGGCAAGCCGCTGACGGCGCCGGACGCTCCGGACGGCGTCGTCCACCAGTGGGAGGACGTCGACGCGCCGACTCAGTGGTGGCGCTTCGAGCGCCGGGGGTAGCGGGCGCCGGCCCCGGGGTCGGGTGCGGCGTCGGTCTGGTCCGGCGTCGGTCGGGCCTGCCGCCGGTCAGGCGGAGAGGTTGGCGCGGACGGCTTCCAGTTCCTCCTCGGTGACGCCGTGGTGCCGCAGGTAGGCGGGGACCGAGTCGTGGCGGGTGTGGATCCATGCGAGTGAGGAGGCGAGCAGTTCGGCGCCGACGGGGCGGGAGAGGCGCTCGGCGCCTGTCTCGTCGACGTACGGGACGGGGCCCCTGTCCAGGCCGAGGCCGATGTTGGAGAGCAGGAAGTCGGCCGTGATGTCGGCGTCGGAGGCGCCCAGCAGGGACTGCAGGACGGCGATGGTGAGGCCGGTGCGGTCCTTGCCGACGGCGCAGTGCACGACGACGGCCAGCGACTCCGGGGCGGCGATGCGGCGCACGACGGCGGCGAGCGAGGGGCCGGCCGTCTCGGCCATGAAGGGGTAGAGGGAGACCTGGTCCTCGGGCCAGGGCCGGTCGATGTCGCCGCGGTCGGCGGGCAGGGTCGGCAGGTGGAGCGACTCGTGGTCGAGGCCGTGCCGCTGGTCCGGCCAGACCTCCAGCTCGAACGTGCTGCGCAGGTCGATCACCGTCCGCAGGCCGAGGGCCTTGAGCCGCCGGGCGCCGTCCTCGGTGAGCGTGTGGAAGGACCCCGAGCGGTAGAGGACGCCCCGGCGCAGGGCGCCGATGCCGCCCGCGTCACGGAAGTTGCGCACACCGGGGATGTCGATGAAGGCGTCGGTCATGGCCCCCACCGTACGGGCGGGGGCAGGCGTGCGGAAGGAAACCGGAGGGGGCCGTTCGGTGGCGGGGCGACGCTGTCCGAAACCGGCCCTCCGACCGGTCGGGATCGGCCCTCAGCGGCCGCCCGAGACCTCCAGGAACGCCCCCGTGGTGTAGGAGGCGGCCGGGGAGAGCAGGAAGAGGATCGCCTCGGCGACCTCCTCCGGCTGCCCGCCCCGCCGCATCGGCAGGCCGGGGGCGACCCGGTCGACCCGGCCGGGTTCGCCGCCGAGCGCGTGGATGCCGGTGTGGATCAGCCCGGGCCGTACCGCGTTGACGCGGATCCCCTCGGCCGCGACCTCCAGCGCGAGGCCGCGGGTCATCGAGTCCACGGCGCCCTTGGCGGCCGCGTAGTCGACGTACTCGTTCGGCGAACCGATCCGGGAGGCGGCCGAGGAGACGTTGACGATGGCGCCGCCGCGGCCGCCGTACCGGGTGGACATCCGGCGGACCGCCCGGGCCGCGCACAGGAACGGGCCGGTGATGTTGGCGGCCCAGATCCGGTTCAGCCGGTCCTCGTCGATCTCCTCCAGCCGGCACTGCCCCTCCAGGGTGCCGGCGTTGTTCACCAGGCCGGTGAGCGGCCCGAGTTCGGTGTCCACGGTGGCGAACAGCCGCTCCACCTCGGCGGTCCGGCTGACGTCGGCGCGCACGGCCAGGGCGGTGCCGCCCTCGGCCCGGATCGCGTCCACGACGGAGGTCGCCGCGGCCTCGTCCGTACGGTAGTTGACGCAGACCCGGTGGCCGCGGCGGGCGGCCAGCAGTGCGGTGGCGGCACCGATGCCGCGGCCGGCGCCGGTGACGATCAGGACCTCGTCGGTGGTGGTGGTCGACATGGTCCGTACGCTACCCGCGCGTCCGGCCCGGCACGCCTGTCCCTCCGGTCCCGCCCGTCCTGCCCGTACCGCCGGTCGCGGCCGCCCGCAGCGCCGCGACCTTCGGCGCGCGGCTCCTCGGCGAGTCGAGGCTGAAACCGCGGGCGTCCCCGAGCTCCTCGCGGACGAACGCCTCGGTGCGGGCCACTGCCTCCCGCAGGGCGTCGTCGAGCGGGACGAAGGGCAGCAGGACGATCTCGGCCCGTTCGGTGTCGTACTCCCACAGCCCGACGATCCGGCCGCGGTCGAGCACGACGTGGGTCTGCGGGTCGGCTTCGCTGCCGAACGCGCGGCCGGCCCGGCCGGCGGGCAGCGGACGGGCGGCGTCGGCGGGGTCGAGCAGCCGGGGCAGGTCGCGGTGCAGCAGGTGGATGCCGTCGATGCCGGCCAGCAGGGTGTAGTGCGGTGTGCGGGGCGTCGTGAACCCGGCGAACTCCTCGGCGAGTTCGGGTGGGAGCAGGAACTCCGAGCCGGGCGCGACCGGGACCGGGCCGGCCTCGGCGACGGCCCGTCGGGCGGTGGCGGCGGTGAAGCCGGAGAACCAGCGGAAGTGCTTGAGGGTGGCCGGCCCGGCCCAGGAGAAGTAGCGGCGGGCGAGGTCGACGGCGTCCCCCGCGACCGGCTGGTCCCAGCCGACGTAACCGTAACGCTGCTGGTCCAGGCGGCCGTTGACGGGCACCCGGCGGATCCGGCCGCGCGACTGCATCAGGCCGAGGGCGAGCGGCAGGGTCGTGGTGAGGCCGCGCTTGCGGCCCGCCTCGCCGAGCGGGCGGACGGCGTCGCCGACCGCCTCCCGGATCGTGGCCGGATCCAGCGGTTCGTCCGGCGACAGCACGCGCTCCACGGCCAGGCAGAGCTTCTCCACCTCGTCCCGGCCGACCCCCAGGTGCTTCTCCGCCGCGGCCAGTTCGCCCGCCGGCGCGGCCGCGCCCACGGCCAGGCCGAGCGCGAAGTCGGCGGCCGGCAGCACGTACGTACAGCCCCGCGCGGACGGCAGCTCGTGCACGTCCAGCCGGGCCACCGCCGCGTCCACCGCCGCCCGCCCCAGCCCGGCCCGGGCGAACAGGCCCAGGTACGGAGCCGCGCCGCCCACCGAACGGGCCCAGCCGGTGGCCGCCAGCACCTCGGCGGCCGGCGCGCCGGGGTGCGGGCGGTCCAGCCACTGCCGGTGCGCCCACCAGGCCCGCAGCTTCTCGACGCCGACGGCTGCCGCCGCTTCCACGGGGGGATCGTGCTCCATGGGGCCCAGTGTCGGCGGCCGGGCAGGCCCCGGAGCGGAATTCGCTCGCCCGGCGCGGCCCCCACCGGCGAGGATGCCGGTACCCGTTCCGCAGCCCGTCCGGACACCTCCCGGGAGGAGACCACCCGTGCCCGCAGCCACGCCCGGCGCCGTCCTGCTCTCCGGCATCGTCGGATCCACCGCCTACGGCTTCGCCCACGCCGGCTCCGACGTCGACCGGCTGGGCCTGTTCGCCGTCCCCACCGAGGAGTTGCACGGCCTGCACCGCCCGGCCGAGTCCCACGTCAGCACCGAGCCCGACCTCGCCCTGCACGAGGCCGCCAAGTGGTGCCGGCTGGCGCTGACCTGCAACCCGACCGCCTCCGAACTCGTCTGGCTGCCCGACGACCTGTACGAGACCCGCACCCCGCTCGGCGAGGAACTGATCGGCATCCGCGCGAGCTTCCTCAGTGCGCCGGCCGTGCGGAACGCCTATCTCGGCTACGCCGACCAGCAGTTCCGCAAACTGCTGACCCGGGACACCACCGACCCGGCCACCCGCCGCCGGGCCGCCAAGCACGCCCGGCACCTGGTCCGGCTGGTCGAGCAGGCCGTCCGCCTGCACGCGACCGGCCGCAACCTCATCCGGCTGCCCGACCCCGAACGGATCCGTGAACTCGGCGAACGCATCGCCGACCGCCCCGCCGTCGCCGAGCGCCTGCTCG
The DNA here is from genome assembly GCF_040651155.1 of Kitasatospora sp. NPDC048545. Lineage (NCBI taxonomy): Bacteria > Bacillati > Actinomycetota > Actinomycetes > Kitasatosporales > Streptomycetaceae > Kitasatospora > Kitasatospora sp. NPDC048545. The sequence continues at coordinate 101,199 of NZ_JBEZIQ010000019.1, read as the reverse complement.
CCGACGCCGCGGACCGGCTGGCCGGCCCCGGCGTCCTGCCCACCGCCCCCGACCCCCGCCCCGCCGAGGCCTGGCTCCGCCGCGTCCGCGCCGCCCACTACACCCCGCCTCAAGGACCGCTGCACACCCCCGGCGCGCCCGCGCAATCCACTGGCGGAGCCCTGGGCCCCACCGGGTAGGATCGCCGTGGCCCTTCCCGCCAGGCACCACCGGGACCGAGGGCCGCGGGGCACTAGCTCAATTGGCAGAGCTGCGGACTTTTAATCCGTAGGTTCAGGGTTCGAGCCCCTGGTGCCCCACCTCCGCAGCACCCCGGCCGTGTTCTCCGGCCGGGGTGCTGCTGTTTTCCCGGGCCTGCCCGGCGCGGCCGGCTGGGCCGCCCGTGCCGGCGCGGGCGGTCAGCGGCGGGCCCGCCAGAGGCTGTAGAGGCCCACACCGGCGCCGGTGATCACCGAGAAGCCGCCGCTGCCGGCGGTCAGGTAGACCCCCGTCGCGATGACCAGGAGGGTGACGAGTGCGATCAGGTCGAGCATCCGGTGGCGCGCCGAACCGGTGGCCTCGGCGTCCGGTTCGGGGGAGTGCGGGGCGTCGGCCCCGGTGGAGCCGCTGCCCGGGAGGGCGGGGTCGTTGTCGGTCATGCCCCGAGCTGACCAGAGGTTGCGGCGAGGGCCCAGGCAGGCGTACGACCTCGCCGGTTCCCGTATGCGGACGTCGGGGGCTCGGACGTCGGGCGCCGTTCCTGAACGGCACGTCCGTCGGCGGCCGTTCAGGAACGTTCAACGCCGTCCACGAATGTTCGAAGTACGCTGTCCCCGAAGCGAACTGAGGACAACTCAGCAAGGAGAACCGTGGCAGACGGACCGGTGGAGCCCGACCCGGGCGACCTCGCGGTCGCCGCAGCGTACGACGAGCGGCTCGCCGCCTTCGTGGACGACCTGAACCGGCTGCACATCGAGCACGGCGCTCCGTCGTACGGCGAGATCTGCGGCGCGGCCGACGTCTTCAAGCTGACCAAGGCGGGGATCACCGACCTCCTGACCGGCAAGCGGCTGCCCTCGATGAACTTCCTCCTGGAGTTCGTCCGCGTGATCAGCAACCCGCTGCCCGCGGACGCGGGCAAGCCTCGCGGCCACAGGGCGCACCCGGAACTGGTCGACCACTGGCGCCGCCGCTGGGTGGACCTCCGGGCGCTCAACCGGCAGGTCCAGTCCCCGCTGAGCCGCGTCCGCAACGCCACCAAACACCTGGTCGAGGCAGCGGCCCGGACGGCGCGGGACACCACCGACGGGGCCGAGGAGCAGGCGCGCCAGTTGCGCTCCCGGGCGGAGGCCGAGGCGGCGTTCGTCCTGGAGGAGGCCCGGCAGCAGGCCGCCCGGCTGGTGGAGGACGCCCGGCAGGAGGGTGCCCGAATGCTGGCGGAGGCCGGGCAGAAGAGCGCCCGGCTGCTGGCGGAGGCGGGGCAACTGGCGAACGGCGTACGGGCCGACGGGAACCAAGCGCGAGCCGAGGCCACCCGGGTCGCCCAGGAGCGCACCGCCGAGGCGGACCGTCTTCTGAGCGCGGCGCGGGAGGGTGCCGAGGACATGCGGAAGGCCGCCCACGCCGAGGCACAGGCGATCGTGGACGAAGGGCGGCGGGCGAGCCGCCTGCGGACGCCTGCCGCCCTGCGGGAACTCCGCGAGGCCGCCGAGAGGATCACCGACGCGCACCTGCCGGAACTGGTGAGGACGATCACCGGTGGCGGACCCTGGGAGCCGGGCGGCCTGACGGTCCCGTCCGTCGGCCTGCACGGGCGGGACGACGTCGGGCGGTTGGCCCGTTGCTTCGACACGCTCCACCGTGAACTCGCCGCCCTCGCCGCCCAGCAGGCCGTCCTGGTCGGCATCACCAACGCGATGCTCGTCAGTCTGGCCCGTCGCAGCGGCGGTCTGGTCCGCCGCCAGCTGTCTCTCCTCGACGACCTGGAGCGCCGGCAGCCGGACCGGGGGCAGCTGTCGCAGCTGTTCGAGCTGGACCATCTCGCGACCCGGATGCGCCGCAGCTGCGAGAACCTGCTGGTCGTCGCCGGTGCGGACCCGGGCCCTCGGCGGACCCGCGCCGTCCCGCTGGTCGACGTGCTGCGCGGTGCCGCGGGCGCGGTGGAGCAGTACCCGCGCATCGAGGTCGTCGGCGTGCCGTCGGCCGAGGTCGTCGGCCGTGCCGCCGACGATCTCCTCCACCTGTTCGCCGAACTGCTTGAGAACGGCACGGTGTTCTCCAGCCCGCACACCGTCGTCCAGGCCACCGGCCGGGCGCTGCCGGACGGCTGCGTCCTGGTCGAGATCCACGACGTCGGTATCGGTGTCCATTCCGACGACTGGGCCGAGATCAACGAGCGACTCGCCGACCCGCCGCCGTTGGACGCCTCGGTCCCCGGCCGCATGGGCCTCTTCGTGATCAGCCGGCTCGCCTTCCGCCATGACGTCCGGGTCCGGCTGAAGCCGAACGCCCGCGGCGGGACCACGGCCTCGGTGACGCTTCCGGCCGCACTGGTGCGGCCGTCCACCGGTGACACCCCCTCGGGCGGCGCCGTACGGTCGCCTGACACCGGAGGGTCCGTCGCCTGGCCGTCCGTCCCCGCCTGGCGTTCCGAGCCCGCCGCTTGGCTGCCGTGGCCCGAGCGGGGCTGACGGGGAGCGTGCCCCGGGTCGGTGCCCCGGGCAGGACCTGGCTAGCTGTCCGTGGCGAGGGCGGGGACGCGGGGAGCCGGTGCCGGGCCCGCGCCGGTGGCCGTGGCCGCCGCTGCGGTGGCGCGGGACAGCCGGAGCGTGAGGGCGATCACGGCGAGGACGGCGACGAGGGCGAACCAGGTGGCGGCGGCCGCGGCGGTGGCGGGGGTGTGGTGGTCGAGGACGGCGAAGTAGGTGCCGCCGAGGGCGGCGACGCCGGTGACGGCCGCGAACTGCTGGGTGGTGGAGAGGGTGCCGGAGGCGGTGCCGGCCCGCTCGGGGGCGATGCCGGCCATCGGGGCGCCGATCAGGGAGGGGAGGACGAGGCCGTTGCCGATGCCCATCAGGCCCATGGTGGCCAGCAGCCAGGGGAGGGCGTGCCGGGCGCCGTCGGTCTGCAGGGCGAGCGCGGTCAGCAGCAGGCTCAGGGCGGTGATCGCCCCGCCGGCGACCGGGACGCGGAGCCCGTGGCGGGGCAGCAGGCGCCTGCCGGTCAGCGAGGAGGCCATGGCGAGGACGGCCATGGGCGTGAAGACCAGTCCGGAGCGCAGCGGGCTGTAGCCGAAGCCGGTCTGCACGGTGAGGCTGAGGACGAAGACGAAGCCGGCGAAGAAGGCCATGAAGGCGGCGTTGACGGCCAGGCCGGTCCGGAAGACCCGGCTGCGGAGCAGGTCCGGGTCGAGCACCGGCCGGCCGCCGCGGGCGGCGAGGCGGCGCTCCCACCGCAGGGTGGCCAGGAGGGCGGGGACGGCGGCGGCGAGCATCGCCCAGGCCCAGAGCGGCCAGCCGGCCTCGCGGCCGAGGACGAGCGGGACGAGGGCCAGGGCCAGCGAGCCGGAGACGGCGAGCATGCCGATGCCGTCCAGGGCGGGGCGACGGCCGGCGGTGGTGCGCGGCAGGACGGCGGTGGCGGCGGCGAGGACGACCAGGCCGACCGGGAGGTTGATCAGGAAGACGGCGCGCCAGCCGAGGCCGAGGGGGTCGCCGTCGAGGAGCACCCCGCCGAGCAGCTGACCGCAGACGCCGCTGAGTCCGCCGGTGACGCCGAACCAGGCCAGGGCGCGGGGCCGGCCCGGGGAGGGGACGGCGGTGGTGATCAGGGCGAGCACCTGGGGCACCATCGCGGCGGCGGTGAGGCCCTGGAGCAGTCGGGCGAGCACCAGTTGGGTGGGGGACTGGGCCAGTCCGCACAGGCCGGAGGCCACGGTGAAGGCGGCCATGCCGGACAGGAACATCCGCCGGTGGCCGAGGATGTCGCCGAGCCGGCCGCCGAGGACGAGCCCGGTGGCGTAGCTGAACACGTAGCCGGCCACGACCAGTTCCAGCGCGGCCTGGCCGGCGCCGAGGTCGGTGCGGATGGCGGGCAGGGCGACGTTCACGACGTTGCCGTCGAAGCCGTACATGAAGAAGGCCGCCAGGATGACGGGCAGGAGTGGCGGGCGGGGGAGGAGCGGTCGGCGGGGCCGGTGGGGTGCGCGGCGCGGGCGGGGCGGGACGGGCATGGGGTCGGCCTCCGGTGCATGGATTTATTGGCAATGCTGCCAAAAATGTGGGTGTGAAGAGCGGCCCGGGCGACGGGGCTCGGGAGTGCAGGGGCTCAGGGGTTCAGGGGGTCAGCGGTTCGGGGATTCGGGGGTTCGGCGGTGCGGGAGCCCGGGCGCCGGGACGCCGGGGGCTCAGGGCCGCAGGTCGTCGACGACCGCGTCGATGGTCGCGTGCAGCGACTCGGGGTCGAAGCCGGCCTTGGCCTGGAGCAGCAGGCCGTGGAAGGTGGCCATCACCTGGCGGGCGAGCACCTGGGGGGCCCGGTCGGAGCGGATCTCACCGCGGAGCCGGCCGGCGTCGACCGCCTCCGTCAGCCGGGCTTCCAGTGGGATGAAGGCCTGTCGGGCCAGATCGGCCAACTCGGGCTCGCGGAGCGCGAGTTCGGTGACGGTGTTGACCGCGAGGCAGCCGCGGTGGTCGGCCGCGGTCCGGTCGACCCCGGTGCGCAGCAGCTGTCGGATCCGCTCCAGCGGTGGCAGGTCGTCGGGCATGGTGCGGTCGCCGGCGGCGCCGCCCTCCCGGTAGTGGCGCAGGGTCAGTTCGAACAGCTGTCGCTTGCCGCCGAAGGCGTTGTACAGGCTGCCGCGCAGCATGCCGGTGCTCTCGGCCAGGTCGTCGGTCGAGGTCGCGGTGTAGCCCTTGGTCCAGAAGGTGTTCATGGCCGCGTCGATCGCGGCCTCGGTGTCGAACTTCCTCGGTCGTGCCATGGTGGCATCGTGCCAGTTGTTGTCACCTCTGTCAAAAACTTCGTCAGGTGGACACCCCGCCCGCTGCGCCCGGGGCCCGCTGCGCTGCGCCCGGGGCCCGCTGCGTTGTGCCCGGGGCCCGTTGCGTTGTGCCCGGGGCCCGCTGCGCCCGGGGCCCGTTGCGTTGTGCCCGGGGCCCGCTGCGCATGCGTACGCGAGGGGCCGGTGGCGTGCGTAAACGGGGATTTCAGTATGTACCGGGTCTCGGCGGGCGTGGTCGAATGACCGGGTAGTCGCTGGCGCCGGGGGCAGGCGGCCGGCCCTGGGCGGGGTGCGGGAAATCCCCTCGCGAGTGGGCCGGAATTACCTCGTCCTGACAGAACCTGGCAGACCGAGGAAAAAGAGGTAACCGTGGCCGAGCATTTCCTTTCCGCCTATCTCACGCCGCCGGGGCCGGGTGCGGTCTTCTCGGTGCGGCACGACCAGAACGTCGCGCTGTGGCGCCGGGACGGCGCGGACGTCGAACTGGTGCGGGTGTGGGAACTGGAGCGGGTCAGCGGGCAGAAGCACCACTTCTGGCCGTTGTACACCGAGGGCCGGGCCGAGGCCTTCCTGTCGGCGCTGCTGGCGGAGGAGGGGCTCACCCTCGATGACGTGACGGCGACCTGGGGCACGCCGGGGCTGCCGAAGGCACAGCCGGTGCCCAAGCCCGCCGGGGCCGAGGAGTTCCCGCTGCACAGCCTGGCGCACCTGTTCAGCGGGGTGCTGCGGGACGTCCCGCTGTTCCGCGACGGGCAGATCATCGGTCTGGCGATCGACGCGCTGCCCGACTACGCGCAGGAGAGCCGTCCGAACACCTACTGGTACGCCGGCTGCGTGGTGAAGCAGGGGCGGATCACCTTCGAGCCGGTGGAGTCCCCCGGGCCGCTGTACACCGCCGCCGAGACGGTCTTCGGCCTGGAGCCCGGCTCGCTGATGGCGCTGGCCTCCGCCTCCGCCACGGCGATCGAGTTCGACGTCGAGGCCGCGATCGCGGACGTCACCTTCTTCGGCGGCGCCGCGACCCAGCCCTGGAAGGCCGCGCACGACCTGGTCCGCGCGGTGGTGGCCGCCGCCGACGAGCAGCTGGCCGGCGCCGAGCTGGACGACTCGCTCAGCCGTGAGGACCATCTGCGCAGCGCGGTGATGAAGGTCGTCCAGCGCTGCTGCGAGGGCGTCGCGATCCGCAACGTGGAGCGGCTGCTGGAGGTCGGCGGCATCCGCGCCGAGGACACCCACCTGTCGACCAGCGGCGGCTACGCGCTCAACTGCCCCACCAACACGCTGCTGATGGATCGGTTCGGCTTCAAGAGCCTGGTCACCCCGCCGTGCGCCAACGACTCCGGCCAGGGCATCGGCCTCGGCCTGCTCGGCCTGTACGGGGCCGGTGCGCTGGAGCGGTCCGGACTGCGGATCGTCTCGCCGTACTACGGCCGGGACGTGCTGGACGTCGAGGAGGCGCTGGCCGAGTTCGCGCCGTGGATCGCCTCGGTGACGGACTTCGAGCCGGACCGGTTCGTCGCCGACGTCTCGGACGGCGTGATCGCCTGGGTGGACGGCCGGGCCGAGCTCGGTCCGCGCGCGCTCGGCCACCGCAGCCTGATCGGCGACCCGCGCTCGCAGAAGGTCAAGGACCTGCTGAACGAGTACAAGCGGCGCCAGTGGTGGCGTCCGGTCGCACCGATGGTGATGGCCGAGCACGCGGGCGAGTGGTTCGCCTCGGACCGCGAGTCGCCGTACATGCTGGAGGCGGTGCAGGTCCGCCCGGAGGTGCGGGACCTGGTGCCCGCGATCGTGCACCTGGACGGCTCGGCCCGGCACCAGACCGTCACCGCCGAGTCCAACCCGCGGCTGCACCGGGCGCTGGACGCGTTCCGGGCCGCGACCGGGGTGCCGATCCTCTGCAACACCTCGCTCAACGACAAGGCCGAGGCGGTCGTCGACCAGGCCGCGGAAGCGCTCAACTTCTGTGTCCGCAAGGGCGTTCCGGTGCTGTACCTGTGCGGACGGCGGGTCGGGCTGCGGGCCGAACCGGTGCCCGCCACGGCCGCGCCGGCCGAGCCGCGCGGGCGCGCCCTGGAGTACTTCGCCGGGCAGGAGGCGGACCGCGACGCGCTGTGGCAGGGCTGGCTGGACGCCGGGTACACCGTCGAGGGCATGTACCACCTGTCGCGCAGCCACCAGCTGCGCGCCGAGCAGGAGTTGTCCACGCCGGAGCGGGTCAATCTGCTGGCCGCGTACCGGGCGACGGTGGACCCGTCGTTCCGCGGGCTGGCCGACAACTTCCGGCGCACCCACGGGCCGGGCGGTTCCTTCGTCGACCCGTCCACGCTGACCGGGGCCTTCGGGGTGATCAACCCGCTGCGCCGGTCGCGCTAGACGGCACCGGGCGGGTCCGGGCGCGCCGGACGGCACCGGCGGGTCCGGACGGCGCCGGACGCCACCGAGGCCACCGGACGCCGTCGGACGGTGCCGGGAACGGGTGAGGGGCCGGAAACGGGTCGGGGGGTAAGGCTTTCGAAGCCTTACCCCCCGACCCGTTGTCGCTGCTAAGCCGCCGGGCGTCGCCACCACCGTCAGTAGCGCGGCTTCCGGGTCAGCGCGAGGCCGCCGAGCAGGAAGGCGACGCCGAGCACGCCGGCGACGACCGCGTCGGTGGTCTGGGCGGGCTTGTGGCTGGCGTCCATCACGGCGGTGATCAGGCCGGCGACGGCGCTGATGTAGCAGAAGATGGTGATGAAGATCTTGACCTTGGGGTGCATGGGTTTCCTTTCGGTGCTGCGCTGTCCGGTCCGGTGCTGCGAGGTCCGGTGCTGTCCGGTCCGGTGCTGTGCTGTCAGTGCTGCGGTGGTGCGGTTTCCTGCGGTCCGCGGCCCGCGGGTGCGGTCGCGGCGGCGGTGAGGCCGAGCAGCATCACCCAGGCGTCGGGGTCCGACCGGAAGCGGTTCCAGCGGTCCGCGGCGAGGGCGAGTTCGGCCAGGGAGAGGACGCCCCGGGACACCAGCGGCTCCAGGCGCTGCGGGCCGAGCTGCGGGGCGAAGGCGTCGGTCGGGTGGTCGTCGTTGGTGGTGGCGAAGGGGCGCAGCACGACCTCGTCGAAGCCCGCCGCGCGCAGCAGCCGGGGCAGCCGTCGGCCGATCGACCGGTCGCCGCCGTCGGCGCGCTGGGCGGCGGCCATCTTGGCGTGCACCCCGGCGAGTTCGGGGTACGAGGGCGCGGCGGCGCCCCACAGTGCGGAGTCGACCTCGGTGCAGGCGACCCGCCCGCCGGGCTTCAGCACCCGACGGACCTCGGCCAGCACGGCGGTCGGGTCGGGGACGTGCTGGAGGACGTAGCGGAGCAGGACGAAGTCCACGCCGGCGTCCGGCAGCGGGAGGTCGGCGCCGTCCGCGACCAGCAGGGTGACGCCGGGGCCGGCCGCGTGGGCGAGCAGTTCGCCGTCGATGTCGACGGCGATCAGGGCGGTGCCGGCGGGCAGCGCGGCGCGCAGCCGACGGGTCACCGCGCCCGGGCCGGCGCCGAGTTCGAGGACGGTGGCAGGTCCCTGGGCGGTGCCGGCGTCGATCCCGAGTTCGCGCAGGATGCGCAGTTCCTCGGGGAAGGAGAGCGCGGCCTGCGTCTCCAGCCGGTCGAGTTCGGCGGTCAGACCGCCGCCGGTGGTGCGGGCCGGGTCGTAGGAGCCGCCGACGGGGCGGATGGGGGCGGTGGAGCCGCCGACGGGGCGGGCGGGGGCGGTGGTCATCGGGGCCTCGCGATCATCGTCATGCCGTGCTTCGGGCGGAGGGTGACCAGGGCCTCGGGCTCCACCGGGAAGCCCTCGACCAGTTCCAGCCGGACCGACTGCAGCAGCGTGGCGAGCACCAGGACGGCCTCCAGCATCGCGAAGTGCTGGCCGACGCAGATCCGGTCGCCGCCGCCGAACGGCAGGTAGAGGTGGCTGGGGAGGGCGGCGCCGTCGAAGCGGTCCGGACGGTACGCGTCCGGGGCGTCCCAGTGGTCGGGGTGGCGGTGCAGCACCCACTGGCTGACGCACACCAGGGTGCCGGGCTCGACGTGGTACCCGCCGATGGTGTCGGGGCCGGCGGCCCGGCGGGAGATCAGCCAGACCGGCGGGTAGAGCCGCATCGCCTCCTGGATCGCCCGGCGGCAGGCCGGCAGGTCCTGGAGGTCGGCGGCGGTCGGCGGGCGGCCGCCGAGGACGCGGTCGACCTCCTCGCGGACCTTGGCCAGTTCCTCGGGGTGGCGGTCGAGCAGGTAGAGCGTCCAGGTCAGGGACTTGGCGGTGGTCTCGTGGCCGGCCATCACGATGGTCAGCACCTGGTCGCGCAGGTCCTCGTCGGAGACCAGGTGGTCGGTGGACATCATGGTGTCCAGCAGGTTGCCGCCGGCGCCGCCGCCGCTGCCGCCCGCGCGGCGGGAGGCGATCAGGGTGCGGGTGACGGTGTTGAGGAAGACCCGGGCCCGGCCGAAGTCGGTGAACCGGCGCGCGGTGTCGGCCGGGTCCGGGTCGGGGTCGGGCACGTAGTGGCCGATGCAGCGGTTGACGGCGTCCACCGCGCGGGCGAAACCCTCGCCGATGCCGTCGATGTCGGCGCCGAGGATGGCGTGGGTGAGGATGCCCAGGGTGAGCGCGGTGAGTTGCTCGTCGACCTCCACCGGGGCGCCGGAGGCCACCGACGGGCGCCAGCGCTCCAGCATGGCGGTGGTGGCGTCGGTGACGATCGTGTCGAAGGTGCGGACGGCGGTGGGGCGGAAGGCCGGGGCGGTCAGGTGCCGCTGGCGGGCCCAGTCGGCGCCGTTGCTGGTCAGCAGCCCGTTGCCGAGCAGCGGGCGCAGCATGGCGTCGTCCGGGGTGCCCTCCTTGGTGTAGTTGGCGCCGTTGTCCTTGAGTACGTGCTTGGCGTACTCGGGCCGGTTGAGCAGGTAGACGGTGTCGCCGTCCGCGCGGTGGCGGGTGATGTCGCCGTAGCGGCGGGCCAGGCCGGTGATGAAGTCGAGCGGCGACTCCCTCATCTGCGCCATGTCGACGTCCTCGGCAGGACCTGGCGGGACGGTGTGCGTAGGCACGGTGCGGACCACCCCCGTTTTCCTCTCGATGCTTACCCGGGACCCAGGAATGCGTACTGGGCTCCGGAATGCGTATCCGGCAATTCCCGGTACGTATTCGGATACGTATTCCGATGCGTATTCTGATACGTATTCATGGGCGCGTGACGGCTGAAATCTACCGCACCTGCCGCACGTGCTCAATACTTAGTCCGGGCACCGGAAATGAAGTCTTGGCGGCCGATTGCGGCCGTGTCATTCTTCATTTGCAGGCAGCGCCGGGAAGCACCGAGCGCCAGGCGCCGCCGGCACCACCGGAAACCGAGAAAAGGAAAAGTCACATGGCTTTGGACCAGAGGAAGCGGGCCGAGTTCGTCAACGGCTACACCCGTGCCCTGATCAGCGCCTGGTCGAGCGAGGAGTACGCGGCCCGCCTGCGGACCGACGCCCGCGCCGCCCTCGCGGAGGCCGGCCTGGAGCTCCCGGCCGACGCCGAGATCGTCATCGTCTCGACCGCCGCCGAGGGCGAGCAGGAGGGCAACCTGGAGGTTCAGGTCGAGCTCTTCGAGATCGGTCTGGCCACCGGCCGCTACGAGTTCCACATCCCGGAGACCCCGCAGATCGACACCGCCGAGCTCAGCGAGGGCGACCTGTCGGACATCGCGGCCGGCGGCAACTCCTGCTGCTGCCCGTGCTGCTGCTGCACCTGATCCAGCCGGGAAACCCGCCCGCCGGGCAGAGCGCCCGGCCGGTCGACCTGAGTGCCAGGTCGGCCTGAACACCCCACAGAGGAGCGATCCACAGTGGCGACTGCCGTCGGGGAACACCCCGTCTCAGTCCGCGGCCTGCGCAAGAGTTACGGCGACTGGCACGCGGTCCAGGGTCTGGATCTGGACATCCACCAGGGTGAGGTCTTCGCCCTGCTCGGGCCGAACGGCGCGGGCAAGACGACGACCGTCGAAATCCTGGAGGGCGTCCGCCAGCGAACCGGCGGTGACGTGCGGGTCCTCGGCTGTGACCCAGCCGAGGACCGGCGCGAGTGGCGCGCCAGGATCGGGGTGGTCCCGCAGACCACCGGCGCCTACTCGGACCTGACCGTGCGCGAGGTGGTCGAGCACTTCGCCGCGTTCTACCCGAACCCCCTGCCGGTCGGCCAGGTCATCGACATGGTCGGACTGGCCAAGCACGAGAAGAAGCAGAGCGCGGACCTCTCCGGAGGCCAGGCCCGCCGGCTCGACGTCGCGGTGGGCATCGTCGGCGACCCGGACCTGATCTTCCTCGACGAACCCACCACCGGGTTGGACCCGGTGGCTCGCCGGGAGGCCTGGGACCTGGTCCGCTACTTCTCCGAGCGCGGTCGCACCACCGTGCTCACCACGCACTACCTGGACGAGGCCGAGGCGCTGGCCCAGCGCGCCGCGGTGATCGTCGCCGGCCGAGTGGTCCAGTGCGGGCCGCTGGCCGAGTTCGGCGGCCGCTCGCAGACTCCGACCACGGTCTCCTTCCGGATTCCGCCGGAGCTGGCCGGCCGCACGCTGCCGCCGCTGCCACCCGGGGCCGAACCGGCCCCGGTGGGCGTGGACGGCGTCCTGCGGATCGCCACGTACGCCCCGACCGCGCTGCTCGCGGCGCTGGTCCCGTGGGCGCACCAGGCAGGCGTCGGTGAACTGCCCGAACTGCGGGTACACCGGCCGACCCTGGAGGACGTGTACCTGGACCTCATCCGGGAGCACGCCGACGGCACGGACCGCGGCACCGACACCACCCAGAGCATCACCCCCGAGGCGGGCAAGCGATGACCCTCACCCAACCGACCGCGACCACCGCCCCGGGCACCGGGGGCCACGCCGCCGCGACACCCCGGCGCGCCGGCCGGCTGCCCGGCATCTGGCGGGCCGGCGCGGCCCGCTCCAAGGTCGAACTGTGGGCGTTCTTCCGGAACAAGCAGTCGCTGGTCTTCACCCTGATGTTCCCGGTGATCCTGCTGGTCGTCTTCGGCTCGATCTTCTCGGGCAAGGTCGCCGGCACCGACACCGACGTCAAGCTGGTGTTCATGGCCGGCATCATCGCCGCCGGCGTGATGAGCACCGCCTTCTCCGGCCTCGCGATCAACATCGCGATCGAGCGGGACACCGGCACGGTCCGCCGCCTGGCCATGACCCCGATGCCCAAGTCCGCCTACTTCGTGGGCAAGCTGGTGCGGGTCATCGTCACCACCGCGCTGGAGACCGTGCTGCTGATCGGCATCGCGCTGGCCCTGTTCGGGCTGCCACTGCCCAGCACCCCCGAACGCTGGTTCACCCTCGGCTGGGACCTCGCCCTCGGCACCGTCGCCTGCGCGATGGCCGGCGCCGCCTACTCGGCACTGATCCCCAACAGCCGGTCGGCCGCGGCGATCGTCACCCCGGTCTTCATGGTGCTCCAGTTCATCTCCGGCGTGTTCTTCCCGTTCGGCCAACTCCCTGCCTGGATGCAGACGGTGGCCGCGTTCTTCCCGGTCAAGTGGATGGCCCAGGGCTTCCGCTCGGTCTTCCTGCCGGACTCCTTCACCGTCGTGGAACCGGCCGGGAACTGGGAACTGGGACACATCGCGATGGTCCTCACCGCCTGGTCGCTGGCCGGACTGCTGCTGACCGCCTTCTCCTTCCGCTGGCGCGGGCCCCGGGTCCGCTGAGACCTTGGGAGCTGGACCCATGACGACGGCACCGGTGCGTCTGCCCGACCACCTGATCCACCCGTTCGCCCCTGCCGGGCGGGCGAACCCGCACCCGGCGTACCGGTGGCTCAGGGCCAACAGCCCGGTGCACCACGACACCGCGTCCCGGCTCTGGTTGGTCACCGCGCACGCCGACTGCGCGACCGTCCTGCGCGACCCGCGCTTCTCGGCCGCGCAGGGCCAGCGCGAGCGTGCCCGCGACGACGCCCTGCCGCCGTCCATGCTCACCACGGACCCGCCCGACCACCATCGGCTCCGGGCCCCGGGGGCCCTGCTCCTGGGGCCGGCCGCCGTCCGCCCGCTCGGCGCGCACCTCGCCGCCGACGTGGACGCGCTGCTCGACCGGCTGCCCGTCGACCGCCCGGTGGACGCCGTCGCCGAGATCGGCCGCCCGCTCGCCACCGCCGTCTACGCCCACCTCTTCGGCCTGCCCGCAGGCGAACTGAAGCGCTTCGAGGCGCTCGCCCGGGCCGCCTCCGTCAACCTCGACCCGATGGTGCCGCCCGCCCGCGCCGCCCTCGGCCGCAGCGCCGCCGGAGCGCTCACCCACTACCTCGACGGGCACACCGCCCGGATCACCGCCACCGGCGCCGAGGTGCCGCTGACCGCGCTGGCCGCCGACGACCGGCTCAGCCGCGCCGAGATGCTCGGCATCCTCAACCTGGCCGTCATCGGCGGCTGGCAGCCCCTCGCCGAATTCATCGGCAACGCCCTGCACCTGCTGCTGCCCGACCGCGCCGCGGTCACCCGGCTCGCGGGGGCCGACGAGGACCTCGCCCGCCTCGCGGTCGACGAACTGCTGCGCCTGGAAGCACCGATCCCGTTCACCGCCCGGGTCACCACCGACCGGGTCGAACTGGACGGCGGCGTGCTCCCGCCGGGCGCCCGGGTGCTCGCCGTGCTCACCGCCGCCAACCGCGACCCCGACGTCTTCGCCGACCCGGACGAACTGCGCCTCGACCGCAGCCCCAACCCCCACCTGGGCTTCGGCGGCGGCCCGCACTTCTGCCTCGCCGCCCCGCTGGTCAAGCAGACCGCCGCCCTGCTGCTGCCGCGCCTGCTCCGCCGCTTCCCGGACCTGCGCGGCCCGGCCGGCGCCCCGGACTGGGACCAGTGCCTGGTGCCGCGCCGCCTGCGGGCGTTCCCGGTCGACCTCGGAGGTGGACGGTGAGCGCGTACGACGTCATCGTGGTCGGCGCCGGCGCGTCCGGCCTGAACTGCGCCCGGCTGCTGCACCGGGAAGGCCTCACCGTCGTCGTCTACGAGGCCCGGGACCGGCTCGGTGGCCGGATCCGCACCTTCCACCCCGCCGACGGCGGCCCGCCGCTGGAACTCGGCGCCCAGGTCGTGCACGGGGAGCACAACCCCGTGCACGAGCTGGTCGGCCCCGGGCGCACCACCGCCGTACCGCGCCGCGTCACCGCCCGCATCGTCGAGGACGGCACCAACCGGGAGATGGGCGCGCTCGGCTTCGGCCGACGCGCCCCCTGGCAGCTGGAAGCCATGCTGCAGCGCGCACCCGGCGTCACCGGCCTGTCCGTCGGCACCTGGCTGCGCGCCCAGGGCAGCACCGGCCCCGAAGCCGCGGCCGCCACCGAGTGGTTCCGGCAGAACTGGGCCGCCGACCCGGACGGACTCAGCGCCGCCGGCGTCGCCGAGGCACACCGCCGGGACGACGTCGGCGAGGGCGAGTTCGCCATCGCCGGCGGCTTCGCCCGGCTGCCCGAGCGACTGGCCTCGGGGCTCGCGGTGCGGCTCGGCGAACCCGTCCGGGAGCTGGCGCACCAGCCCGGCCGAGTCACCGTACGGACCGACGCCGGGACGGCCACCGCGCGCGCCCTGGTGCTCACCGTCCCGCCCGCCGTCCTCGCCGCCGGTGCGATCGCCGGACTGCCCGCGGCCAAGCTCGCCGCCGCAGCCCGCCTCCCCGCCGGGGACGGCTGCTGCGCCGTGGTGACCCTGGACCGGCCCGCCCCCGACACGACGATCGTCTTCGACGTGGACGGCCGCACCGGCTTCGTCCGCTGCACCGCCGGCCGCCCCGAGGCGCTGGTCGTCGCCAAGGCCGACGCCGCCGCCCACCTGCGCGCGGCCGCCGCCGACCCCACGGCCCTGGCCGCCCTGCTGGCCGCCGCACTGCCCTGGACGTCCGATGCCGCCGTGGTGGACCTCGCCGTCGCCGACTGGGGCCGGGACCCGTACGCCGCAGGGGCGTTCACCGCACCCCGGGCCGGGCTGGAGGACGCCGCCCGGCAGTGGGCCCGCCCGGTGGACGACACGCTCTTCTTCGCCGGCGAGGCGACCGTGACCGGCGAGCGGCTGCCCTGGGTGCAGGGCGCCCTGGCCAGCGGGGAGCGCGCCGCCGAACACGTCCTCAAGGCCCTGGCAACTCGATGAACGTGAGACCGATGACCGTGCACCACGGCTGGTACCTGCTGGCCTTCCACTCCGAACTGACCGACGAGATCACCCCGTTGGCCGTCGGCCCGCGCCGCCTGATCGCCGTCCGCGAGGGCGATCGGATCCGCGTCCTGGACGCCTCCTGCCCGCACCGCGGCGCCCACCTCGGCTACGGCGCCCGGCGCGAGGGCGACTGCCTGGTCTGCCCCTTCCACGGCAAGCGGATCGGCCTCGGCGACCCCTCCAAGCACTGGTCGGTCGCCGAACACCGGGTACTGGAATGGGGCGACGCGCTGTTCGTCCGGCTCTCCGACGACCCCGACGGCAACTGCGGCGGAGACCGCGACGGAGACCGCGACGGCGACCTTGAAGGCGACCGCGGCTTCGAGCAGGCGGTGAAGGGCTGGGAAGGCGACTACCCGCTGGTCGCCGCCGTCAGCCTGCCCGTCGCCGTACCGTCCGAGTACGTCGTCGAGAACGCCTTCGACCCCGACCACTTCAAGGCCGTGCACGGCGTCCCCGGCACCCGCGGCATGACCGCGCGCGACGGCGAACACGGCGAACTCGTCATCGAGGGCGAGTTCCTGATGCAGACCTCCCCCTGGCAGGACGCCCGCACGCTGGAGGAGATCCGCTGGGAGGCCGTCCGCACCGGCCGGGTCCGCTGGGACTTCAAACCGCGGTTCCACGCCCAGGCGTTCAGCCCCAACGTCGTCGTCACCGAGTTCGGCCCGGAGGCGGAGCGGCAGGTGATCGTCACCGGCTCCGTGCCGACGGAGGACGGCGGCTGCATCGCCCGGGTCGCCATCGGCGTCCGGGAGAACCAGCGGGCCGCGCTGCCGGCTCTGCTCGGCGGCAGCGAGAAGGCGCTCGCCGAGGACAAGGTGGTCTGGGAGCACCTCGACCACGCCGTGACGCCGCGCTACGACGCCCGCGACGAGCCGGTGCTCGCCTTCCGGCGGTTCTGCGCCGACTTCACCGGAGGCGAGCGTGCCTGAGGCCCTTCACCTGCACCGCCAGGGCGAAGGCCCGGCCGTGCTCTGGCTCCACGGCTACACCATGGACTCCACCACCTGGCAGCCCCTGTGGGACCGCCTCCCCGGCTGGACCCACATCGGCGTCGACCTGCCCGGCCACGGCGGCTCCGCCCCGATCCCCCCGGGACTGACCCTCCCGTCCCTGGCCCGGCAACTGGCCGAGGTCGCGAAGGAGACCGGTGCCCGGCGGGCCGTCGCACTCTCCTTCGGTTCCATGTCGGCGCTGCAACTCGCCGTCCAGGAGCCGTCGTTGCTCGACCGTCTCGTCCTCGCCGCCCCCACCCTCGCCGGCACTCCCAACGAGGACTCCGCGCGGGTCCGCTACCGGCAGTTGCAGATGCTCCACCGCTTCGCCGGCCCCGGCGAGCAGCTGGCTGACCTCTGGATGCAGTCCCCGCCCGACATCTTCACCGGCACCGAACGCCACCCCGCCCTGCGTGCCTCGCTCAGGTCCGTGGTCGCGCGCCACACCTGGGCCGAACTCGGCAACCGCGCCATGGACGCCCTCACCGCCCACCGGCACACCTCGGACGACCTGCGCCGCATCACCGCCCGGACGCTGGTCCTGCTCGGCGACGAGGACATGCCCGCCTTCACCCGCAACGCCGAACTGCTCCGCGACACCGTCCCCGACTGCCGCCTGGAGACCCTGCGGGAGACCGGCCACCTCCCCCTCCTCGAACGCCCGGAGGAGTGCGCCCCGCTGCTCGCCGCCCACCTGGCCTGACAGGCGCCACGCCCTCCCTGGCAGGGGTGCGGCCACCCGCGGACAGCAGCACGCCCCCGGCGCCACCGGCGCCCCCGCCTCCAGGGCGAGGGCGCCGTCGTCGTTCCCGCCGGCGGACCCGCCGGGCCGGTCCCCCCGGGCGGTCGTGGGGCGGACGGGCCGCGCTCCGGCCGTCGGCGCCGAGGCGCGGCCACGCAGCGGAGACGCGCGTGTAACGCTTCGGATCGTGCGAGCCAAGTAGAGACGTAAGGAAGTGCTCGTCGTCCCAAGGAGTCATCCGTGTCAGCGGAGCACCCGATAGCACCACCCTCGCGAGACCCGGCGGCGTTCGCCGTGTTCTACCAGCAGCAGTTCGACACCGTGCTCGGTTTCGTCACCCGCCGCACCGACAGCGTGCACCTGGCCGCCGATCTGACGGCCGACATCTTCCTGACGGCACTGGAGCAGGCCGACCGCTACGACGCCCGCCGCGGCGCGCCCGTCGCCTGGCTGTACGGCATCTCCCGCAACGTCCTGGCCGCCCACTTCCGCGGCAGCGTCCGCGAGCTCGACGCGGTGGCCAGGATCGCCGGCCAGCGGATGCTGGACGACCAGGACGTGTCCGCGATCGAAGGACGCATCGACGCAGCCCGCGAGGCCCGCGGGCTGGCGGGCAGGCACGCCGCCCTGTCCGAGCCGCTGCGCGCGGTGCTGGACCTGGTGGCCGTCGACGGGCTCGCCGTCCGCGAGGCCGCCAAGGTCCTGGGCATCAGCGCGGCCACCGCCCGGGTGCGGCTGCACCGGGCCCGCAAGGCACTGCAGAAGGCCGTCCCGCAGGCCGGCACCGCCAGTACGTCCGTGAACGCCCTCCTGGAGGCCGCCTCGTGAACACGCCCCTGCACTTCCAGCAGCAGCTCGGCGCCGAACTCGCCGCCCGTGCCGCCGACCTTCCCGCCGCGGGCGCCCCGGTCCGGGTCCGGCCGCGCCACACCCGCAAGCTGGTGACGACCGGCCTCGGGCTGGCCGCCGCCGTCACCGCGGTCGTCCTGGTGCCGCACGGCGGCGCCACCGGTGGGGCCCCCGCCTCGCAACCCGGTGTCACGGCCTCCCAGGCGGCCGACGGCGGTTCGACGGCGGTGCGGCTCACCACCGCCTCCTACACGGTGGCCCCCAACACGGACGGCACCGTCTCCTTCCAGCTGATCGGCGCCGACTGGTCCGGGCTCCAGGAGGCCCTGCGCTCGGTGGGTGTGCCCGCACTGGTCATGACGGCATCGGCCGACTGCCACACCCGCGTCACCACCGACGGCAGCCGACTGGAGTCGGTGACGTCGATGGACCCCAAGAACGGCCGGATCACGATCCTGCACCCCGCCGCGATCCCGCCCGGCGAGAAGCTGCTGCTGGTCAACACGGCGCCCGAGGGCGCGCTCCACCCGGGCACCGTCGGGAACGTGGACATCTCGCTGACCAAGGAGACCCCCGGCTGCTTCCCCCTCTCCCAGAGCGGAATCGGCGTGGGCTGAACCGCCCGGGCCCGGTCCGTCACGGGCGGGGTCGGGGTCGAACGCCGGCGGCCCGCTCCCCGGTGCCGGGGAGCGGGCCGCTTCGGCGTACGGTGCGGCTACTGGTGCAGGTAGGTGTCGGTGAAGCTGGTGCCGCCGGAACCCAGGCCGCTGGTGCGGGCCTCGTAGGTGCCGTTCGCGCTGGGGTCGAGGGCGACCGGGCCGTAGGAGCCGAGCGACTTGCCGTTGACCGTGGCCGAAGTGAAGCTCAGGGTGCCGAAGTTGGGGTAGGACCCGGTCGGCGACTCGATGATGACCTCGGCGCTGGTCCGCTGTGCGGACAACGTCTTGGTGGTGGTGTACGTCCAGCCGCGGGTGGAGTCGGTCAGCTTGAGGGTGTACTTGCTGTTCCCGGTATAGGTCACTGAGGCGCTGATGGAGTCGCCGGCCGACACCGGGTACGAGCCGGTGCTCAGGTAGACCGGGTTCGCCGGGTACATCTCGTACCAGGCCTGGTTGACCGGGCTGCCCGAGGAGCAGTCGGTCGCCACCCCGGTCTGCTCGACGGTGGAGGAACCGTACCCGTCGATGCCGACCCAGGGGGCGTACAGGTCGTTGGTGGAGTTGCAGGTCGCGCGCGGCTCGGTCCAGGTCGCCGAGACCGAGGTGAAGCCGCTGCCCTGGGCGGCGTAACCGCCCCAGTTGTAGCCGTTGGTGTTGTAGCTCAGCGGGCGGAACGACAGCGCCTGTGCGGCCGCCGCCGTGGTCGGTACGGCCGGTGCGGCGACGGTGGCGGCAGCTGCCGCGAGGGTGGCGACGCGTATGAGGACACTGCGCATGCTTGCTCCTTCGTGGGGGACGGGCAGGCGGCTCTCACGCCGGTTCGATCCGTGGGGGTGGCCGTGGTGGCGTGGCACGAGCAGGATTGCCGACCTGTCATGAGCCGAGCAAGGGGAGCGACGCGAAGGTTGAAGAAGGAATTACCATGGTGGGTAACGGACTTGACGTTCGCTGCCCCGCCCGTAGCGCCCTCCACCACGGCGCGCATGGGTAGGGCCCGCTCCCTGCGCGCAGGAAGCGGGCCCAGAGGCAGGGGCCTGTGTGCTCTGGTACGGACCGTTCGTGGGTTACGCGGTTCCGAGCACCACTTCATGGCGATCGGGAGGTACCACACCGCGATCGTTCGGGAAGCGCCGGCAGGACGGCTTGTAGCCGTGGGCAGTCCGGGCCGGCTGGACGGCGTAGGTGACGAACCCGGCGTGCTCGCCGGTCGGGACGAATCCTGCCTTGAGGAGGACGCGGCCGGAGGCCGGGTTGTCCGGGTGGTGCCTGGCGTGGATCTCGGGCAGCCCGAGGCGGTCGAAGCCCAGGGCGAGAGTCCTGCGAACCGCCTCGGTCGCGTGGCCCTTCCCCCAGGCGTCCGCGCGCAGGATGTAACTGAGTGCGGCGGCGGGGCGGTCCAGGTGGAGCCGTGTGATCCCGAGCAGGTCGCCGTCGAGATCGAGGCCGAGGGTGAAGTCCGTACGCGGGGACCGGGTGGGCGAGGCCGCCGCGTCGTGCGTGACGCGGCGGGCTTCGGCAGTGTCCATCGGCCCCCGTCCGAGGAACCGGGTCGATGTCGGGCTGTAGATCCGCTGGAGGGCTGCGGTGTCGGCAGTGGTCAGCTCTCGCAGTTCGATCACTCGTTCACCGCTTCCACGAGGGCGGCCAGTTCGGCAGCGGTCGGCCGGTCGGGGGGCTCGGACAGCAGGGCGTCCCGCAGGTGGGTCTGAAGAGCGGGCCAGGGCATCGTGCTGGACAGGCGGAGGGATCTGGTGGCGATGGCTTCCCGAATCGCCTCCACCGGTGTGCCCCGGCCGAGTCCGGCGGCCTCGTAGTCAAGCGGCCAGTTGCCCGTGACGCAGGTCCACAGGGCGCCGGCGAGGGCGTAGACGTCGGAGGCCTGTGTCGTGTCGACGGGCTGGGGGCCGGCGATGATGCGGGCCGCCAACTCCGGGGCGGTGAGGTGGATCATCGTGCCGTGGAACGCGGTCCACGGAGTGGTGCCGACCTGCCGGGACCAGGCGAAGTCGAGGAGGCGGACCGTGCCGGCCCCGCCGTGGACGCCGTGCTGGGGCTGGAGGTCGCCGTGCACCCACCCTGCGCCGTGGAGGCCGTCCACGGCGCGGCACAGCCCGACCGCAGCGGTCAGGGCCTCGTCCCGCCCTCCTTCGCCCCTGCGTAGGGGGCGGAAGACCTGCCACGTCGACGGCCCGACCAGCCACGGGGTGACGAGCCAGACACCGTTGTCGAACCGGCCGGCGGTCACGGTGTAGCCGGGGAGCTGATCCAGTACGGAGGCCTCGCGAGCGGTGACCTCAGCGGCCTCCCCGGTACCGAGTTTGATGCTCGCGATGCCCCGGGGCCCGGTCGCCTTCCAGACGGCCGAGCCCCGCCGGTCGCTGATCTGCTCCAGTGCGACCGGTCCGCAGACGGCCTCCGCTGCCTTCAGCGCTTCGACGGCCTCGGAAGTGAACTCGCCCACTCGCGTACTGCCTTCCATTCGCAGGGGATGTGTTCGAAGACGGCGCGGCCATCGTCCACGGCACCGGCCACTGCCGCCGCGAGGTCGGGTGTGCCCGTCAGGAACTTCGGATCGAGGGGGCGGACGGCCGCACGCACCGGGAGGAACGAGAAGGGTGCCGACGGGACGGTGTGCCCGGATCGGCTGACTTCAGAAACCCCCTTCGCGAACTTGCCGAACATCACGCCGACCGGACCGAAGAGGTGCTTCAAGGCCCAGTGCGGCCAGTCCATCAGTTCGCGGTGGCCGGCGTCGGGGCACTGCCCGACCAGCACCACGTTCTCGCACGCAAGCGCACCGTAAGGCCGGGCCATCAGGGGCCGGATCCACTCGGCGGCCTGCACACCCGCGTGGAACAGCTCCGCTTCGATGGCGTACCGGTGCGTGCCGGGCGCGATCTCGTAGACGGACCACCTGGTCATACCGCGCGCGGTGGACGGCTGGAGGAACGGGCAGTGCCGTTGCATGGCGGCCACGTAGTTGCTCACGTTCACGGTGGTCGGATTGTCGGTCCGGGCCTCGATGAGGCGGAGCGCCCCGGCGGTCGGCCGGGACGCTCCGCCGGATGGTGCGGTGATCACCGGTGGGCTGCCGTGGCGGTCAGATCGTCGCCGTCGCCGGGCGCGGGCGAGCAGTTCCACTCGGCCCAGACCTCGCCCGTCTCGCGGTACCGGGCCAGGGCCTTGGTGTTGACCGCGCCGTCGGCGTCCGTGAACCAGATCGCGGGCAGGGGACCGTACGCCTCCTCGTACGCGCTCACCCAGGAGACGAAGCCGATGCCCGAGCTCTCGACGTGCGCCAGCCTGCGGCCGGCGTGCTGGACGGCGAACGTCTCGTGCGCGGCCGGGTCGTCGACGAGCGTGTGCCACGCCGCGTCGATGGCGCCGGAGAACATCTCCGGCGCGGCCTGGCCAGCGTCGTTCCGACGCGCGGCGATGGTGAAGAACTTGCCCAGCTCGTCCAACTCGGTGCGGGGCCTGATGGTGGTGGTGCTCATGGGACTCTCCAATCGGGTTGGCCTGCTCGCCCGGAAGCGGACGAGCAGCAGTGCAGGGGTGCGGGTCCGGCGGGAGGAGGCCCGGCAAGTCGGCTTGCGGCTACCGCTTCTCGGAGGCCAGTGGGGCACCGGTGTGCTCCTCCGGCGTGAGGACCGGGCGAGAGGGCGCCAGGCACTCCCCGTGAGCCAAGTGCTGTGCGTGAGTTCGGACGAGCATCCGGCCGATGGTGGGGTACTCGTCGGCCGGGTAGCGCGCCTTCGCATCGACGAAGAACGCACATCCCGGGCATTCGCCGGCGGCCATGAGATCAGCTCCCCACACCTGATGAGATGTCGTCAGCAGGACGGTAGGGAGCCGAGGGCCGTGCGGTCGATGAAGTTGCACCCGGTTGCACCGGTTCACCCGAGCGAGTCGATGGCCTTGGCGATGCAGGTCCGTGCCGTCACGCCTCGGACGGCGAGCTTCGCCAGTTCGACGAAGGCCCGGTGATAGGTGCTGATCTCGCTGGGAGAGGAGATGTTGATCTCGGCCGTCAGGGTCTCCACCGCGACCAGCTCGTCGTCGAAGGCGTAGAACGCTTCGAGCGGCCACACTGTACGGAGCACGCCCCGCGGGATGATCCCGAAGGAGACGTTCGGCTGAGCCATGACCGACAACAGGCGTTCCAGCTGGCCGGCCATGGCCGCGTCGTCCGCCACTCGGTAGTACAGGACCGTTTCCTCGACCAGGATCGCGAACCGCTGGCCGGCGTTCTGGATCACGGCCGATCGTCCGGTCCTGGCTCGAACGGCCTGGTCGACATCATCAGGCGTCCCATGGAAGTCGGTGATCGACCGAAGGAGCCCTGTTGCGTACCCGGCTGTCTGCAGCATTCCCGGCACGACGTTGGATGCGTAGACCCGGAAGTTCCGTGTTCGTTGGTACAACGGGAGGGTCTTCTCGTGGATCCGTCGCATGCCGTCGCGGTGGATCTGCCGCCACTGCACGTACATCGAGTCGGCGGAACGTGAAGCCGAGATGAGGTCCGAGGCCTGGTCCTCGGATCCGCAGACGGCGCACCAGGCACGGATGTCCGCATCCGAAGGCGCGGTCAGACCGCGCGCGATCCGCGATGACTTCGACTTGTGCCACCCGCACCGGACGGCCAGTTCATCCCCGGTGAGCCCCGCGTCCCTCTTCATCGCGTCCAGGCGTGCGGCGATCTCTGCGCGTGCGGCCTTCGCACTGGACAGCGGAGAGGTGGGCATGAACCGGCCGATCGGCTTCCGGTGTAGGCGCTAGAGGGTGAACTTCTGGTGCGGGACCCCGGCGTCCCACACGGCCTCGAAGGCCGAGACGCAAAGCGCCACCACCGCCGGCTCGTCGGTCTGATCAGTGTGGACCCACCGGCCGTCGCCGTCGAAGACGTTGAACTGGACGACACGACCGTCGAAGATCCAGCAGTCGTTCCCGGGGAGCGCGATTCCCGACGCACCACGCCTGGGAAGCCACCGAATCTCCTCACCCGCCGCGATATTGGTGAAGGTCCCGGAATGCTCGAAGCGAATGTACTCGCTCACCGGTTCAGAGACGACCCTAGCGCGACGAATCGCGACGCCCTTGCGGGTGACTTCCTGCACCAGGTCCAGCCACGGCCGCCACCATGAGTCCCGGTTCTCGGGGTCCAGCCTCTTGCCCTGACGCCATGCGGTGAACCCGTCGGTCTCGTTCTCGACCGCGTACCAGTCCCGCATCTCCAGGTGCACCGCGGAGTGCTGCGCGGATCGGATCAGATCGGCGAAGCTAGAGAGCGTCTGCGCCACGAAGGGCCTCCCTGAGAAGCGGGATCATGCGTTTGGGGATCCGGACCACGGCCTCGTGCTCCGGGATGGGGCCGGCCTTCCGGCACTCGGCCTCCGTTGCCAGATCTGCCTTCCAGCCTTGGATCACCAGCTCCCCGCGCTCCTCGTCGAGCCACACGGACGGGCATCCGTGATCGCCCGACTCCGGGTCCTTGCCGAGGAATCGTAGCTCCATGACCACCTCCGCTGATGCGTCTGTTGCGCTCAGTTGTGACGACCTTGAACTCGGCCCGCTGACGCCGTCAACGGCGCATCGGCGCACGGGCGGCACGGGCGTCACTTCCCTGCACTCCGTCGGGCGTGCCCGCGAGGCCCTCGCCATGGGTGGGCGAGGGCCTCCGCGTGTCTCAGTGCTGCTCGTTCTACGGGGCCCACGCCTCGTTGCGGTCCAGGTCGCGGAGCAGGTGGAGGAGGTTGAGCATGGTGCTGACCGGGGCGTTGCCGAAGTCGACGAGGATGCGCCCGTCGAGGGTGGACTCGCCCGGCGAGGCGGAGCCCCAGAGGAGCCCGTACGGCATTCCGCGTCGGTGCAGTTCGCCCAGGAGGGCCGTGATCTGCGGCCCGCTGTAGTCGAGCATCCGCGGGTCGTCCGGGGCGACGGGTTGGCGGGTCACGCGGCGGAGTCCAGCTCGTACCAGACGCTCTTGCCGCGCTTCTGGGGGTCGATGCCCCAGCGGTGGGTCAGGCCCTCCACCAGCTGGAGGCCGCGGCCGGTCTCGGCGAACTCGGCCGAGGTCCGCTGCTGGGGGACGGCGTCGGACTCGTCGGAGACAGTGACGCGGAGCGTGTGGCCGAGGAGGGAGAACCAGACGACGGGGGCCGTGGTGTCGCCGTGGCGCCAGGCGTTCACGAGGAGCTCCATCAGGGCGAGTTCGGCGTTGAAGATGGTCTCGGGGTGCCAGCCGTTGCGGGTCAGGACGTCCCGCAGGGCCTGCCGGCTGAGCGTGAGCGAGGGGGTGTTACGGGTGCACACGGGAACCTCCGTGAGGCTGTGGTGTGGGAGAGGAGACGACGGGCGTCGCCGTGAGCCAGGCCAGGCCGGAGTAGGGCTGGTTGCTCTTCGGTGCCGGGGCAGCAGGCGCCTACTGCCCGGGATGCAGGCATTGCTGACGATCCGTCGGATCGAGCCAAGGATGACGATAGCGCATCGACTCTTAAATTAAATTCGAACGCGGGAGGGTTCCTCCGAGCGAGGGATGCGCGCCGCCGAGCCCGGATGGATCCGCCAGCGCCCGGCGCGGCACACTGGCCTCTGTACCGGCAGAGAGGACGCCATGGCCCTTCGAATCCCCACCCTTCGTCAGCGACGCCTCGGGGCCGAACTGCGGAGGATGAGAGAGCAAGCAGGCTTCGGCGGCAGCCACCTCGCCCGTCTGCTCGGGGTGACTGCTGCCCTGGTGAGTCAGATGGAGAACGGGAAGTCGGCTGTGGCCGAGGCGCGTCTGCGTGAGATCGCGGCGGCCTGCGGGTGCGGCAACAAGCCGCTGATTGATGCGCTCGCTGACATGACCCGGGAGCGAGAGACCGGCTGGTGGGAGGAGTACAGCCCGAACCTGAACACCGACCTGCTCGATGTGGCGGCGATCGAAGCCCATGCCCGGCGCATCTCCACCTACTCGATCACCTTCCTGCCGGGGTTGCTTCAGACTCCGGCCTACGCCGCTTCGGTGTTCGCGCGCGCCATCCCGCCACTGCCGCAGGCCGATGTCGATCTCCGCTTGGGCTTCCGCCTGCGGAGGCAGCAGGTCGTCCGGGATGGCGCCACGCCTTACACGGCGTTCATCCATGAAGCCGCGCTCCGCATGCAGTTCAGCGGACCGGCGGCGCTCGCCGAGCAACTTGGCGCCCTCGTCGACCATTCCGAGAGCCCCGGCATCTCGGTCCGAGTCGTGCCGTTTAAGATCGAATCGCTGCCCGGTCCCAGCGAGAACTTCGTCTATATTGCTGGCCCGGTGCCCGAGCTGGACACTGTGCAGATCGACATCAGCTTCGGTTGTCCACTCTTCGATGTGCCATCTGACCTGGAAAGTTACCGCGAGATCCTCGATCGGATGTCATCCGTAGCCCTCTCCGAAGATGACTCGCGACACTTCATCCGATCGATCAAGAAGGAGATAGAGGGCAGTCATGAGTAGCCCCGAATGGCAGAAGTCCAGCTACTCCGGATCAAGCAACGCATGTGTTGAGGTCCGTACCTCCGACGGGCTGATCGAACTCCGCGAGTCCGACGAGGGCGACGTCATCGTCCGCACCTCGCCCGCCAAGTTCGCCGCCTTCCTCCGGGGCGCGAAGGCCGGCGAGTTCGACCACTTCATCGGCGGCGCCTGAGCACTTCGCCCCGTCGAGCGGGTGCTCGACGGGGCGAAATCCTCAGGTCACCCGGACCGGGCGGACCTCGACGAGGTCGCCCGGTGCCGAGGGCATGCGGCGGGCCCAGGCCACCGCCTCCGCCTCATCGGCGACGTCGATGACCCAGAGCCCGCCCAGGTGTTCGTGCCCTTCCCGGTACGGCCCGTCGGAGACCGGCGCCCCAGTGGGGCCCCCCGGCACCACCAGCCGGGCGCTGCTGCTGCGGTGCAGCCCGCCGCCGTAGCGGACGGCGATCCCCGCCTCGGCGAGCGTCCGGCCGAATCTCGCGTGCGCGGCGTCGAGTGCGGCCTCCTCCGCCTCGGTCAGCCCGTTCCAGACCCGCTCGTCGCCGTGAATGAGCAGGGTGTATTCCATGATCCTCAGTTCTCCGTTCGCACCGGCCGGTTGGTCCGCGGTGGCCCGTCGCAGCGACGGACCTCCACCCGGCCCGATTCGCTGACCGGCAGTTTCGCCGCCCAGCCGAGCGCCTCCTGTTCGGAGGGCACGTCGATCACCCAGAGGCCGCCGACCTCCAGGACGCCGTCTTCCGCCCGGGCCTCGCCCTCGGCGGCGGCCGGCCGGGCCAGCCGCGCGCCGTAGGCGATCCGTACGCCGGCCTCGGCCAGTTCGCGTCCGAAGGCGCGGTTGGCGGTGAAGCGGGCCTCGCGTTCCCCGGGCGTCATCCGGTCCCAGTCCGTCTCCTGTCCGAAGACCAGCAGCGCGTACTCCATGTCCCCTCCCCGGAACCCACGAACAACGGACGGACTACATCTGGCGGCTGGCGAGCCGGGCGAACAGCCCGTCCCGGTCGGCGAGCAGTTCCTCGTACCGCCCCTGCTGCACCACCCGGCCCTGGTCCATCACGATGATCCGGTCGGCTTCGGCGACCGTCGACAGCCGGTGGGCGATGACGACGCGGGTGGCGTTGAGCCGACGGGTGGATTCGGTGACCAGTCGCTGGGTCGGGTTGTCGAGCGCACTCGTCGCCTCGTCGAAGAAGACGATGCGGGGCCGGGAGACCAGGGCGCGGGCGATCATGAGCCGTTGCCGCTGGCCGCCGCTGAGGGTGCTGGTGCCTTCGGAGAGCACGGTGTTCATGCCCATCGGCAGGGCCGCGATGTCCTTGTCGATGCCGGCCATCTCGGCGGCCGCCCAGGCGTCGTCGAGGGTGTGGTTGGTGGAGCCGACGATGTTGGCCTTGATGTCGCCGGCCAGCAGCGCGCCGTGCTGAAGGACGACGCCGCACTGCCGGCGTACCGCGGAGACCTCCAGCTCGCCCAGGTCCTGGCCGTCGTAGAGGACGGTGCCGGCCTCGGGCCGTTCGAAGCCGAGCAGCAGCCTCAGCACCGTGGACTTGCCGCTGCCGGACGGGCCGACGACGGCGACGAACTCGCCGGGTTCGATGGTCAGGGTGACGTCCTGGAGGGCGGGCGGGCCGTCCTGGCCGTAGCGGAAGGTGACGTGGCTGAGGCCGAGCCGTCCGGAGAGGTCGCCCGGGTCGGCCTTGCTGTCGTCGACCTCGGGCTTCTCCTCCAGGATCGGCCGCAGCCGTTCCAGCATCGGCACCACACCCATGGCGGTGACCGCGGCGGAGGTGAACTGCAGGCTGGAGGCGATCAGCAGGTTGAAGGCGGTGAAGAAGGAGAGGAAGACCGGGATCGGCACGCTGCCGCCGAGCGGGCCGGCGATCACCCCGAAGACGATGACGGAGCAGACCAGCGGGAAGCCGGCGTTGAAGGTGGTGACCGCGTTCTGGACCCGGCGGGAGGAGGCGGCGAGGCCGCGGCCCTTGCCGAACTCGGCGGCCCACACCCCGAAGACCCGGTCCTCGGCCGCGGTGACCCGCAACTTGGGTATGGCGGTGAGCAGTTGGAAGACCCGGGCGGACATGGTCTGCTCGTGCGCGTAGAGCCGGCGCTGCCAGCGGACCTCCACCCGCCCGGCGACGAGGGCGAAGCCGGCGCCGATCAGGACGAGGGCGGTGGCGAGGCCGGCCAGCCGCAGGTCGTAGAAGAAGACGAGCACCAGGTTGGCCAGACCGGTCAGCAGCCCGAGGGTCGCCGTGGTCATCATCCCGGACAGGGTCTCCTGGGCGGCGCTGACGCCGAGCACGGTGGTGCCGAGTTCGCCGGTGGAGTAGTTGGCGAAGAACGGCGCGGGCAGGGACAGCAGTCTGGTCCAGACGCCGACCTGCATGGCGGCGGTGGAGCGGCTCTCGATCCGCAGCACGGCGATGTTCTGCACGATGGACAGTGCGGCGACGGCCATCGCGGAGCCGATCACGACCAGGGCGCCCTCGGTGATCAGGTTGCGCTGGGCGTGCGCCACGAAGGTGCCGAGGACCTCGCCGGTCATCACGGGGACGAGCAGGCCGATCAGGGCGACCAGCGCGGCCATGCCGGTGAACATCCACAGGTCGCGCCGGTTGTTGCGCAGGCCGAACCGGAGCAGGCCGCCGACGGTGCGGACGGCCGCGGGCAGCGGCCGATACAGCACGGTGGCCTTGTTCTGCAGTTCGGCGGCGAGCTTCGGGGTGAGCGGGGTGACCTTGCCGCCCTCGGCGAGGACGTAGCCGCCGCCGGAGCCGTCGCCTAGCGGCAGCAGGGCGACGGGGGCGCCGGCCTTGCGGTAGCCGATCATCGCGCCGAGGTCGTGGCGCCACCACCGGCCGTCGAGGCGGACGGAGCGGGTGCGGACGCCGGAGGCCATGGCGATGGCCTGCAGCCGGTCGAGCCGGCGGTCGTGCCCGTTGCCGGAGACGGGGGCGGTGACGGTGTAGCCCTCGTGGGAGGCGACGAGCCGGGCGGCGGCCAGGGTGGGGTCGTCGCCGGTGGCGTCGCCGATCCGCAGCCGGGAGGCGGTGTCGCGCAGGATGGTCTCGAAGCCGCGGGCGGATTCGGCGAGGGTGCCGGCGTCGCGTTCGCGGCGGGCGGCGATCAGTTCGGTCTCGCTGTCGCGGCGGGTGCCGATGCGGCGGTCGACGGTGTCCAGCAGCCGGCCGCAGTGGGTGGCGAGGCGTTCCCAGAGGCCGCCCTCGTCGAGCAGTTGGCGCGGGGAGCGGGCCCGGACGGTGGCGGCGCCGGTGGCGACCAGCCAGTCCCTCTCGGTGAGGCAGAGTTCGGTGCCCTCGGCGAGTTCGCCCGCGGCGCCGCCGGGTGCTTCGACGGTGCCCTCCTCGACCCGGACCCACTGCAGGCCGTCGACCGAGCGCAGTGCCTGGCCTCGCTTGAGGGCGGTCGGCCCGGCCGGGTCGAGCGGGGTGAACTCGCGCGGCGGCAGGGTGTCGCGCAGGGCCCCGGCCAGGGCGGTCAGGCCGCGGGCGAGGCCGGCCAGGAACTGGTCGGCGGCCTGCTGCTGTTCGCCTTCGGGCAGGGCACGGACGGCGGCGCCGGCGGCGGTGCCGCACTCGCGGCCGCGGGCGGAGAGCCCTTCGACCCAGGTGGTGGCGAGGTAGGAGAGTTCGGCGCCGAGCACGGGGCGGGCGACGATGCCGATGCCGCGCCCCGGTCCGGTGGCCGCGCCGGGCACCAGGGTGCCCGCCTCGATCCGGCAGAGGAAGTGCCAACGTCCCTGCGGGGCACCGGAGTCGAGGCTGACGGCGAACAGGTCGACGGCGCCCGAGTGGACCAGCAGCATCCGCCCGGGGTCGTCCAGGACGAGGTAGCGGTCGGCGAGCGGTTCGACCGGCTCGGCGGCGTCGGTGAAGAAGGGGGAGAAGGCCTCCAGGGCAACACTCACAGTTGGTCCTCCTCCTCGCGGCGCGCGGACTCGATGAGCGCGCTGTAGTGCCCGCCGAGTGTCAACAGCTCGTCGTGGGTGCCTCGTTCGACGATCTCGCCCTCCTGGAGCACGATGATCTCGTCGGCGTCGCGGACGGTGGAGAGCCGGTGCGCGATGATCAGGCAGGCGCAGCCGCGGCGGCGCAGGTTGTCCATGATCACCCGCTCGGTCTCCGGGTCGAGCGCGCTGGTGGCCTCGTCCAGCACCAGCAGGGTCGGCTCGGTGGCCAGCGCACGGGCCAGTTCGAGGCGTTGGCGCTGGCCGCCGCTGAAGTTGCGCCCGCCCTCCAGGACGGCGCTGTGGATGCCGCCGGGCCTGGTCATCACGGTGTCGAAGACGGCGGCGTCGTGCAGGGCGGCGGTGACCGCCTCGTCGGGGACGTCGTCGTTCCACAGCGTGAGGTTGTCCCGGACGGTGCCCTCGAACAGCGAGATGTCCTGGTCGACGTAGGCCAGGGAGGAGGCCAGGACGGTGCGGGACAGTTCCTCGCGGGGCCGCCCGTCGAGCAGGATCCGGCCCGACCACGGGGTGTAGAGGCCGGTCAGCAGCCGGCCGAGGGTGGACTTGCCGCTGCCGGAGCCGCCGACCACGGCGATCCGGCGGCCGGGGACCACGGTGAGGCTGAGGTCCTTGATGATCGGGTCGGACAGCGGGCTGTAGCCGAAGCGGACGTGCTCGAACTCCAGGGTGCCGTCCAGTTTGGGCCCGGCCTCCGGTTCCGGCGTGGCGAAGGCGGCCGCGACGGGGTAGCGCTCGACGTCGTACAGCCGCTTGATGTCGGCGGTGACGTCCTGCAGGCGCCCGCCGAGGTTGGTGAGCTGGGTGACGGGGCGGCTGAGCGCGGCGAGCAGGGTCTGGAAGGAGACCAGGATGCCGACGCTCATCGCGCCGTCCACCACCCGCTGCCCGCCGACCAGCAGGATCAGTCCGCTGTTGAGGGCAGCCAGCATCGGCGGCACCACGGTGAGCACGGCGCTCGGGATGCCCAGTTTCTGCTTGGCGGTGACGACCTTGGCGAGGAAGCCGGCCCAGCGGCTGAACGCGTCGGGTTCGGCGCCGGTGGCCTTGACCGTCTCGATCAGCGAGAGGGTGGTGAAGGTGGTCGCGGTGAGGTTGCCGCGGTCGGTGCGCAGGGCGGCGACGGCGTCGGTGCGGGAGCGGGCGACGGCCTGCAGCACGACGATGTTGAGCAGGGCCATGCCGACGCCGACCACGCCGAGCAGGATGTCGTAGCGGATCAGCACGGCCGCGTAGAACAGCACCAGGCCGAGGTTGATGACGGTGAGCGCGAGGTCGCGGGAGAGGATCTCGGCGACCACGTCGTTGCCGGACACCCGTTTGGCGACCTCGGCGGGGCGGCGCTGCAGGAAGAAGTCGACGGGCAGCCGCAGCAGGTGCCGGAAGAACCGGGCGGAGCTGACCATCCCCATCCGGATCTCGATCCGCAGCAGGTAGTGCCGTTGGACGGAGGTCAGCACGAAGACGACCACGGCGGTGGCGGTCATGGCGGCCAGCAGGGGGAGGAGGTAGCCGCTCCCGCTGCCGGTGAGGACCCGGTCGATGAACACCCGGGTGTAGGCGGGGATCGCGATGCCGGGGAGCACCAGCAGCAGGCTGGCGAGCAGCACGAGCGGCATGGCGCGTCCGGTGGGCAGCCGGCGTTCCAGCAGGGCGCGGGTGATGCCGCCGCGGTCGCCGCCGGGTTCGAAGCCGGGGCCCTTCTCGAAGGAGAGCACGATCCCGGTGAAGCCGGAGTCGAACTCGTCCCACTCCATCAGGCGCGGGCCGCTGGCCGGGTCGTTGACCGCGACGACGGTGCGTCCGTACCGGGTGCGGACGCCCTCGACGACCATGAAGTGCTGGAAGGCCCAGAAGATGATCACCGGGCCGTCGAGGTCGCGGAGCTTCTCGGCCTCGGTCTGGTAGCCGCGCGCCGTGAGCCCGTACGTCCGGGCGGCGTTGAGCAGGGTGGAGGCGCGGGCGCCGTCGCGGGAGACGCCGCAGACGCCGCGCAGGTCCTCCAGCGGCACCCAGCGGCCGTGGTGGGCGAGGATCATGGCGAGGCTGGCGGCGCCGCACTCGACCGACTCCATCTGCAGGACGGTCGGTACGGCGTGCCGCCAGCGCCGCGGCGCGGCCGCCCGGGTGGGGCGGCCGCGGCGGTTCTTCTTCCCGGCCTTCCCGCCCGGTCCGGGTGCCGGGTCGGTGGTCCGGGTGGTCTCCGGGATCGTGGCTGTCATCGGAGCCCCCCTCAGCGGCCGAGGATCAGGTTGAACGGGGTCTGCTTGCCCACGTTGATGGTCGCGGTGACGGCGACCTGGGTGCCCAGCGGGTTCGGCGGGCCGCTCTGCGAGGTCCAGGCGTAGCCGGTCGGCGTGTCCGGGTCGGCGGTCAGGTCGATCACCACCAGTCGGGGCGCGTCCTTGCCCAGGTAGCGCTGGGCGGCGAGGTCCCCGCCGACCAGGCCGGAGACCGCCTCCCGGGTCAGCGCGTACGGGCTGACCGAGCTGACGGTGCCGCGCAGCAGGCCGAAGGCGCCGGCCGGGGTGGTGGAGACGTTGAGGTCCACCTGGTCGCCGGGCTCCAGTCCGACGGTGCGGGTCGCGGGCACGAAGACCATCGCGACCATGCGGTCCTGCGGGCCGTCGGCGCGTTCGACCGAGGCGACCGGGGAGCCGGGCGAGACCACCTGTCCGTCGGTGACGGACAGGCCGACCACCCGCCCGCCGAACGGGCTGGTGATCTCCCGGCTGTGGCCCTCGGTGTCCTCGACGCGGACCACCGACTGCCCCTGCCGCACCTGGTCGGAGGGCTGGGCCAGGACGGTGCGGACCATCCCGCCGAACGGGCTCTGGATCATCGCGGTGCCGTGCGGGCGGGTGAGCAGGCCGGGGGCGTCTACGGTGATCGGGATGGTCCCGGCGAAGGTCCACAGCAGTGCCGCGGCCATGGTGATCATCACGACGAACAGGGCGATCCAGCCCCGGGGCGCGGCGAGCAGGGTGGGCGAGTCCAGCTCGTCCGGCTCGCGCATCCGCTGCAGCGCCTTGAAACGGAACTTCATCGTCTGGCTTCTCTCCGCGGGACGCCGACGTCCTGGCGCAGGGTCGGGGGCCGGCTGCCGATCACGAGTTCACCGACGGTGCCCTCGGTGAAGTAGTCGATGCCGCTGGCCGCGGCGAAGTCGGCGGCGTCGCCGCCGCCGAGGCCGCAGACCGCGAGGTCCATCGCGGTGCCGACCAGGTAGAGGGTCTGGTAGAGCGCGCCGACGTGCTTGAGGATCAGCGGGTAGGCGACCGTCTCGTACTTCCACATCACCCGGCCGAAGCGCGCGGTGACCAGCAGCACCACCTGCGGGTCGGCCTTCATCAGGCTCGACTCGCGGGCGCCGGAGACGAGTTGGGCGGTGGCCGGGTTGGGCTCGCTGACCAGTTCCAGCTCGTGCCGGTCGGTCGCGTAGTGCCACAGGCCCGGCTTGAGCCCGGCGCAGGAGGTGACCAGCGGGTACACCTCCAGCTCGTGGACCGCGCCGCCGCTCGGGTACGGCCGGTCGGCCAGCTCCTGGCCGTCGCCGCCGGTGAAGGTCTGCCGCCGGCGCACGGAGCGCCAGAGCAGTTCGCCGAGCCGTTCGACGGTGATCGGGTCCTGGTCGTCGTGGTCGCGCACCGAGCGGCGCTGCTCCAGCACCTCGGTGAACGGCCGGTCCGCGCGGGCGAGTTCGCCCAGGTCGGGGACGGGCAGAGCGACCTTCTCGCCGGGGAACGGCGCGGGCGAGGCCGGCTCGGGGGCGAACCGGTCGCCGAACCGGTAGGTGCCGCCGTACCCGGCGACGGTGGTCGGCCGGCGGGTGCGGGAGTGGAACGCGAGGTCGGCGGCCTGCCACTGGGCGAGGCGCTGCTCCTCGGCCTCCGGCTCGGCGCCGGGGGAGCCGTACGCCAGCAGGCCGGCCGCGGCGAACAGCCGCAGGGTCTGCCGGACGGCGTCCAGCGGCAGACCGCCGGGCAGCTGGGCGAGCGCGGCGGGGCTGGTCCAGCCGGCCAGCGCGGCCAGCAGCCCGGCCGCCCGGGAGGTCAGCTGGACGGCCAGCGGGCTGCCCGGGGCGCGGACCAGCAGGGCGCCGTCCTCGGCCGAGGCGGAGGCGAAGCGGGACAGCTTCACCTGCCCGGTCGGGTCGGGCGTCGGTCCCGGTTCGGCGGCGCCCCGGCCGACCGGCCGCAGCCGGGCCAGCGGCTCGTCGGCGGTGTCGGTGACCAGGTGGACGGAGTGCTCCAGCAGCCCGGTGGTGCCGAGCCGGCGGCGGGTGAGCTGCCAGCGCAGCAGTCCGGCGTCGCCGTCCCGGGCCGCGACCAGGGCGGCCAGTTCCTCCTCGGTCTGCTCGCCGGCGGCCAGTGCGGCCACGGCCTCCAGGGCGCCGGGCGCGAGGTCGTTCAGGTTCAGCGCGCCGACGGGCGCGGTGAGCCGGACGGCTCGGGGGCCGAGCGGCGCGAGCGTGCCGTCGGGGCGCAGCCGCAGTCGGCGGACCGTACGGGCGGTCGCGGGCAGGTGGATCCCGTCCGGCGCGGTGGGCACGGCGGTGGTCGCGGCGGTGGTCAGTGCGGTGGTCATGGTGTCAGCACCCGGCCGTTCCTAGAAGAAGACGTTCTTCGGGTTGAGCTGCTCCTCGGTGTGCGGCGCGGCGAGCCGGCCCTGGCGCACCGGGACGTCGTACAGCCGGCCGGGGGCGAGGCGGCGCCAGAAGTGGCGCATGCCGGGGGCGATCACCTTGACCACGCTGAGGTCGAGGTCGGGGCGGCTCTGGTCGAGCACGATGACCTCGACGCCGGCCTTGGCGGCGCGTTCCACGCAGTCCCGGACGTGCCCGGCCAGGTCGTCACCGACGAGCGGGGCGAAGTCGGCGAGGGTGCTGGCGGGGGTGTCGCGGTCGGGCAGCAGCCAGGGCTCGCCGGCGACGGTCGCGGTCCGGCACCACTCCAGGGTCTCCAGGTCGTCGGTGCGGTAGAGGGTGTTGCCCTCCTCGTCCCGGCGGTCGACGAACGGGAGGAACTGGTTGACCTCGGTGAGCGCGCGGATCGCGGCGATCCGCGGGTCCGGGTGGGCGCCGAAGCCGACCATGATGTCCTCGACCGCGTGCTTGCGCCGCGAGATCGCGGCGAACACCGGCACGCCGAGGTCGGAGGTGATGTCCAGGACCCACAGCTCGCGGTCGACCGAGGCGTAGAAGGCACGCATGGTGTCGACGTACGGGTCGTTCAGCGAGTCGAGGTCGAACTCGGGCTGGGCGAGCCGGTTGTACCACCACAGGGCGACGGCGTCGCGCTCGACGACCTCGCAGAAGCCCTGGAGGATCGCCTCCTCCAGGGTGTTGCCGCTGGCGCAGCCGTTGGAGTCGCCGACGCAGTAGAAGTGCTGCTGCAGGTCGGGGTGGCCGTACCAGGCGTAGCCGGAGGGGACGAGCCGTTCGGCGTCGTGGGTGAGCGACCAGGCGCGCGTCCAGTCCAGTTCGACGTCGGTCGGGAACGGGTCGGGCACCAGGTGCAGCCGGTGGTTGGGGTCGGCGTTCCATGCGGCGCGGCCGGCGAACTGCTCGTCGGAGAACTGCAGCAGGGCGTCCATGTGGACGGCGACGGCCGGGTCGAGGTCGCGGTAGGCGGCGCGCACCACGGGCTCCTCGCCGCGCCAGACCGCCGAGTAGCGCTCGATGGCCTCGCAGACCGCGCTGACCTTCGCCTGGATCTCGGACCGGCCCTTGCCGCCGCTCTGGCCGCGCATGTTGCGGCGCAGCAGGTCCATGTTGTCGTTGACCATGGCGAAGTTGTGGCCGGCGGTGAAGCTGAAGGTGATGCCGTTGCCGGTGTCCTCGTGCGCGCCGAGCCGGGTGATCGCGCCCAGGTGCGGGCTGATGTGGTGCTTCAGCCGGTCGTAGGTGAACTGCGGGGCCTGGACCCGGTAGCCGCCGTCGGTGGTGTGCCGGGCGGGGCTGGGCTGCAGGACGACCTTGGGGCTGCGCTCGGTGAGCAGTGCCGGGTCGCCGCAGCTCGGGCACTGCGGCTGGCGGACCAGGCTGTGCTCGGTGGTCTGCAGGGTGTTGAGGTCGAGGCTGACCATCGTCCCGGACAGCGCCGAGCAGCACTCGTCGGCGAGGATGCGGGCGGTCTCGGTGGCCAGCAGCTGGGCGGCCATCGCCGGTCCGGCCGGGATGGCGGCGCGCAGCGGGTGGAACGGTACGGTCCCGCCGCGCTTGCCGGCGAGGTAGCGCTCGACCTGGCGGTTGCCGCTGATGCGCTGCGCGAGACACGTCCAGCAGCCGGT
The DNA here is from genome assembly GCF_040651155.1 of Kitasatospora sp. NPDC048545. Classification (NCBI taxonomy): domain Bacteria; kingdom Bacillati; phylum Actinomycetota; class Actinomycetes; order Kitasatosporales; family Streptomycetaceae; genus Kitasatospora; species Kitasatospora sp. NPDC048545. The sequence continues at coordinate 64,971 of NZ_JBEZIQ010000019.1, read as the reverse complement.
CTCGCCGGGGCGCAGCAGCGGGCCGAGCCAGGGGGCGGTGCCGGTGGGCTTGGCGAGCAGCCAGGGGCGGCCGTCGGCGAGGCGGGCGGTGTTCAGCCGCTCCAACGCACGGTCGAGGTAGTCGTCGGTCAGCGCGATCACCAGGGTGTCGGCGCCGCCGGCGACGGCCTGGTCCTCGGTCACCGGGCGGGCCCGCAGGCCGGTCGCGGTGAGCGCGTCCACCAGGGGCGCGGCGTCGGCGGAGCCGAGGGCCAGCACCAGCAGTTCGGTGGCCCGTCCGGCCTCCAGCGCGACGGCCGGGTCGACGCCCTGGGCGTCCCAGTACGCGAGCACGTGGTCGGGCAGGTCGGGCCGGCCCTCGGCGAGGTGGCCGGCCGCCTCGTAGCGGCGCAGCGCGGTCAGCGCCTGGCCGAGCGGCACGGTGCCGCCCAGCTCCTGGAGGATCTCGGCGACGGTGCGCCGTCCGTCCAGGTAGGGCAGGAGGCGCACCGCAGCGGCCCCCGGGACGAGGTAGTCCTGACCCTCTCCGAGCAGGAAGACCTTTTCGCCCACCGTCTCGGTGAGGAAATGGGCCTTGAGCCGCGGTCGCTCCATAAGTCATCCCCCTGTGTCCACAAGTCCGTTGTGAATATTGAACACGCCGTCAAAACAGCTGTACATACTGCATATTCGGCGGGCCGGCGGATATACGCATCGTGTGGAATTGCGTATTCCGCGGCGCCGGTACGTAGGGCCGTACGTATTCGTCCCGAGCGTTGACAGTCCGGTGGGGGTGGCGATACTGGTGTGTCCGCGAGGGTGCTTACGGGGGGTTGCGTTGCCGACTGGAGTTTTGCTGCACCGTGAACAGGAGCTGGCCGGACTGGCCCGGGCGGTGGCCGGGGCGGGTGCGGGCCGGCCCGCAGTGGTGCTGGTCAGGGGCCCGCGGGGGATCGGCAAGAGTGCGCTGCTGCGGGCCGCGCTGGCCCGGATGCCGGGTGAGGCGGTGGTGCTCCGGGCCCGATGTCACGACAACGAGCGGGACTTTCCGTACGGGGTGGTGCGCCAGCTCTTCGATCCCATCATGCGCATGTCAAGCAATGGCGCGCAAGGCGCGGAATTCCCCGCCGGGGAATTTCTCGCCGAAGCGATACCGGAAGGTCCGGAAAGCCCCGGCAACGGGCGCGAACGGGTGCTCAACAGCCTTTTCCACGCAGCCCGTTCGCTGACCTCCCGAACCCCCGTCGTGATGGCCGTGGACGACCTCCACCTCGCCGACGAGGAGTCCCGGCAGTGGTTCTCCTACCTGGCCCGCCGGCTCGACGGCCTGCCGGTCGCCCTGCTCGCCACCACCGCCGACGAGGCCGCCGACCCGCTGGCCGCCGAACTCGGCGCGCTCGGCCACGCCCGGACCGTCACCCCCGTACCGCTCTGCGACAGCTGCGTGGCCGAACGGGTCGCCGAGGAGTTCGACGCCCCGGTCGACCCCGAGCTCGCCGCCGTCTGCCACAACCTCTCCCGGGGCAACCCGCTGGTGCTGGAGGAACTGACCGCCCGGCTCGTCGCCGCCCGGGTCTCACCCGGCTCGCCCGACCTCGACACCGTGCGCCGGATCGGCGCCGGCACCCTCGCCGACACCACGCTCAGCTGGCTGCGGCAGAGCCACCCCCGGGCCGCCGACCTGCTCACCGGCCTCGCCGTCCTCGGCGCCGACGCCGACCTCGCCACCGCCGCCCTGCTCGCCGGTCAGGGCGACCTGCTCGCCGACGAGGCCCGCGAAGCGCTGCGCCGCACCGACCTGATCGAACCCGGGCCGCCGGAGACCTTCCGGCACGAGCTGGTCCGCACCGCCGTGCTGGCCCGCACCGACCCGCGGATCCTGGTCGCCCTGCACGAACGGGCCGCAGCCCTGCTGGACCGGCTCGGCGCCCCGGCCGGCCGCATCGCCGAACACCTGATGTCCTGCGGCACCACCGGCCTCGACTGGGCCGTCCCGGTGCTCCGGACCGCCGCCCGGGAAGCCGCCGCCGACGGCCACTGGGACGACGCCGCCCGCTACCTGCAGCGCGCGCTCGCCGACACCACCGACCCGGACGCGGTCCGCTCGCTGACCGGACAGCTCGGTACCGTCGAACTCCACCGGGACGTCGCCGCCGCCGCCCGCTGCGCCACCGGCCTGGCCGCCGTCGCCGACCCGGTCGAACGGGCCCGGCTGCTGCGGCCGTTCGCCGGCCCCGTGCTGGCGCTCGGCTCCTCCGGCGCCGCGGCGGTCCCCTTCACCGAAGCCGCCCACGCCCTCGCCGCCACCGCCGGGCCGCCCGCGGACCTCCTGCTGCCGCTCGCCGCCCAGGCCCTGCTGGCCGGCCGGCGCACCGCCCTGCGGCAAGCCGTCGCCGCGCTGCGCGCCGACGGCTCCGCGACCGCCGCCCCCGACCTGCTCGGCGCCCTCGCCGCGCTGGCCGCCGCCGCCGGCCAGCCCCGGACCGCCGTCCGGCTCGCGGCCCGCAGCGTGCGCGGGGTCTCCCCCGCCGAGGCCGGCGTCGAGGTGCTCGGCGCGGCGATGGCCTACGCCTGGACCGGACGGCTCGACGAGGCCGCCGCCTGGGCCGGCCGGGCGGTCCGCTCCGCCCAGCGCTGGAACCACCGCGGCGAACTGGCCCTCGCCCTGCTCGCCCGCTCCGACATCGCCCACCGCCAGGGTCGGCTGGACGCCGCCCTCGCCGACGCCGAACACGCCGCCGACCTGGCCGCCCGGGTCCGGGCGGACGAACTCGCCGGCGCCGCCCGGGCACTGGCAGTCCGGGCCCGGCTGCGCCGGGGCCTGCCGGTGGACGGCACGGACCTCGCCGCGGTCGACCTGCCGGCCGAGGCGCACCCGCTGCTGCGCGCGGCGGTGCTGGAGGCCCGCGGCCTGCTCGCCGCCCACCACGGCGACCACCAGCAGGCACTGCGGCTCTTCCTGGAGTGCGGCCACCAACTGGCCGCCCGCGGCATCGCCAACCCGGCCTGCGTGCCGTGGCGTTCGCACGCCGCGCAGACCTACCAGGCGCTCGGCGAGCCGGCCGCCGCCCGCACCATCGCCGCCGACCCGCTCCCGGGCGGCGACGCCCGCCCCCGCCCGGCCGAGGACCGCGGCCCGGCCATCGGCACCCGCGACGCCGGACCGGTCCGGCTGACCCCCAGCGAGCGCCGGGTCACCGAACTGGTGCTGCAGGGGCTGAGCAACCTGGAGGTCGCCGAGCGGCTCTGCCTCAGCAAGCGCACGGTCGACACCCACCTGGGCCGGATCTACCGCAAGCTGGCCATCAAGGGGCGGCCCGAACTGGCCTCGGCCGTCAAGGCGCTGTGACGGCGGGGCGCCGGGCGCACGGGCGCGGCCCCGCCGGGACGTGGTGACGCCAGGGCGCCGTGACGCCGACCGGCAGGACACGGTGATGCCAGGACCCGTGACGGCAGGACGCTGTGATGCCGTGACGCCGTGACGCCGTGACGGCAGGACCCGATCCCCCCGGTCGGGCCCTGCCGTCAGGCTCCGCCGCCGCCCGCGGGCGCCGCGACGACGCCGAACTCGGCGCCCCACGGGTCCCGCAGCACCGCAGGCTCCTCGCGGCCCGGGCGGACCAGGCGCGCGCCCAGCTCCACGGCCCGGCGCACGGTGTCCGTCGGGTCGAGGGCGCCGAGGTGGGGCAGCCACTGCGGGCGGCCCTGGTCGCTCTCCACCACCCGGGCCTGTCCGGTCCCGTCGAGCTCGAACTCGCCGTCCGCGGTGAGCCGGTAGCCGAAGAGCGCCCCGTAGAAGGACTCGGCGGTGGCGGCGAGCGGCACCCGCAGCTCGTGGCCGGAGATCGCGCCGGGCTCGTCGGAGAGCACCACGCCCTCGGCACGGCTGCCCTCCCAGAAACCGACCGTGACGCCCGAGGGGTCGACGGCGAGGAAGAGCCGTCCGTTCGCCCCGACCGGCACCGGCGGCATCACCACCCGGCCGCCGTGCCGGCCGACCTGCGCGCAGCTGTGGTCCGCGTCCTTGGTCGCCAGGTAGATGTTCCACACCGCCCTCGGCGGCAGCCCGGCCGGTGCGGCGCCGAAGCCCCCGATGATCTCCCCGCCGAGCAGGGCCAGTTGGTAGTCCGGTGACTCGGCGACGAACTCCCAGCCGAACAGCGTCGAGTAGAAGTCCCGGCTGCCGTTCAGATCGGGAGTGATGCAGTCAGCCCAGCACGGTGCACCGATGGCATAGCGGGTACGTCGAGGCACGACTCGTCCTTCTCCTTGGTCATTGCGTGGTCGATCAGGCCCGCCGCTTCCTCCGCCCCGCCCACACCGGGCAGGTGCAGGCAGTGGGTCGGCGCCCCGGCGAGCAGGCCGGCTGATCCGGCCGGCCAGGTCTGGGTCGTGAACTCCCATGGTGCCAGCCGGACTTCCTCATCGGCACTGCGACACAGCCGGACCAGTGCGGGCGGCGCCAGCCGGGCCCGGACGGGGACGACCGGGCCGAGGCACTCCGGGCGGACCAGCAGCACCTCTCCGCCGATCGGCGAGGCGACCGTACGCCACATCCCCTCCGGCAGCCCGGCGCCGCGCAGCCAGGCCGCGGCGGGCCCGCGCGCCTCCAGCGGGGCGAGGTAGGGCAGCACGTGCCCGGTGCGGCGGTCCAGCACCAGGAGCCGGCCGGAGACGAACTCCCAGGAGCGCTGCGCCAGCGCGGCGCCCACGTTCGCCTGCTCCGAGTACGGACCGCCGAGCAGCGCGACGGTGGCGCCGCCCTTGGCCAGCACCACGGCAGGGGCCAGACAGAACCGGTCCTGCAAGGCGGCGAACGGCGGTACGGCAGGCGGCACGTTGCCCCAGCCCCGGAAGGCGCGGCGCAGCAGCGGTGTGCCGTCGCTGCGGCGGACCAGGAAATCGTCCGGGGCGCCCTTTCCGGCAGATCCGGAGAATTCCACCCGGAGCTGGTCGGGATCCTGGGACATTCCTGTGAGGTGCGGACCGAAATGGAACGAGATCTCGTCGCGGTCGGCCCGGACGAGTCCGACCTCGATGCCGAAGAAGTTCAGCACAATCGGCTCGATAACCGGCACTGTCGCTCCTGACGGGTTCGTTGCACATTCAATTTGTGAGGGCGTCCGGAGTTCGCCCGACCGGGCCCGGAGTTCGTCCGGCCGTGGCCGCCCGGCGGGGCGCGCGGAGGCCGGGCGGGGCCCGTCGGCGGTGCGGCGAACGTCCCGGGCGGGCGGTGGCGCGGTGGGTGCCGGGCCCCCGCCCGGTCCGGCACCCGGGTGTCCGCGCCGGCGGCCCGCCACCGTCCGGCCGGGCTGCCCGGCGGTCCGGATCCGGTGGGCGGGCGTCATGTCCGGTCGGTGCCGATGGCGTCGCCGGTCACTCCCAGCGCCAGTCACCCGGGTTGTTGATGCCCGGGTCCTTGGGCTTCGGGGTGGCGACCACCGGGTCGGTGGGGTCGCCCGGCGTGGTCGACACCGTGGCGCGGGGGGCCGGGCCGGAGGTCGACGGGTGGCCGGTCGCGGCCTGCGCGGCCCCGGCCAGGGCGCCGCAGACCAGGACGATCGCGGCGGCGGCGGTACAGGCGTACTTACGGCAGGAAAGCATGGAATCCCCCAGGACGAGCGCTGTTTCGGAAGCGGGTGCCGGGCAATTCCGCAGCCGCGGCGGTCGACCGCCGGTGAGGGCGGTCCGCGGTCATCGGCGGGCCCGGCCGGGGAGCTCGCCGCTCCCCGACAACCGAAAGTCTGCTGCACGCGGAGGGGGACCGGAAGGCGTTCGGGGCGGCAGGAAGATCGGTATGGCACGATGGTGCCATTGCCATTCCATTACCTTTCCGCTTCCGGTCGAAGCGGGGGGTGGAACGGGAGGCTCCGGACGGTTGTCCCGGTCCGCCCGCCCTGGCATGATCAGGCGGCAACTCGTCCGGTCGAAGTTGCCGGTCGAGGGACGGACTGCGGGGGTGGTGCGCCGATGTTGGACGGGATCGACGACGCCGCACAGGCGGTCTACAGGTTAATGCTGACGGATCATCACCTCGATGCCAAGGGCCTCGCGGGAAAGCTCGGCCTGACCGAGGCGAAGGTCCGCGGCGCGCTCGACCAGCTCGCCGACCTGCGGCTGCTCCGGCCCTCCGAGGAACTCCCGGACGAGCTCCCGGGCGGCCTGCGGCCGGTCGACCCCAGGGTCGGACTGCCCGCCCTGCTGCGCCACTACGAGTCCGTCCAGCAGCGCGCCCAGGAGGAGTTCGAGCGGCGCCAGGCCGCGATCACCAACCTGCTCGCCGAGTACCGGGACGAGTCGGCCCGCGAGGACAGCCAGCTGGAGCGGCTGATCGGGCTGGCCACGGTGCAGGCCCGGCTGGACGAGCTGGTCCGCTCGGTCTCCGCCGAACTGCTCACCTTCAACCCCGGGGGAGCCCAGTCCGCGGCCTCGCTCCAGGCCAGCCGCCCGGGCAACGAGGAACTGCTCGCCCGCGGTGTGGCGATGCGGACGGTCTACCTGGACAGCGTCCGCAAGGACCGGGCCACCGTGCGGCACGCCGAGTGGCTGACCGGGCTGGGCTGCGCGGTGCGGACGGTGCCCGCGCTGCCGCTGCGGATGATGGTCATCGACCGGCGGGTCGCCCTCGTCCCGATCGACCCGGCCAACACCCGCAAGGGCGCGGTGCAGATCTCCTCGCCCGGAGTGATCACCGCCCTGCTCTCCCTGTTCGAGCAGACCTGGGCCGACGCGACCCCCTTCGGCGCCCCGCGCGAGCGCGACGAGCAGGGGCTGACCCGCCAGGAGCAGGAGTTGCTCCGCCTGCTCGGCCAGGGCTACACCGACGAGGCGGCGGGCAAGCACCTCGGCCTCTCCCTGCGCACGGTGCGCCGGATGATGGCCGACCTCATGGACCGCCTGGGCGCCCGCAGCCGCTTCGAGGCCGGTCTGCTGGCCGGCCGCCGCGGCTGGCTCTGAGGCTGCCGCCGGCCGGGTCCGGGCGTTGCTCCGGCTCCCGGGCCTGCCGTCCGTGGGCTCCCGGGCCCGCCGTCCGCCCGGCTCCGCGGGCCGTCCGTCCGGCTCCGCCTCCGGCCCGCCCAAGGCGTGCGGCCCCGCACCGCTCCGGGTGGACCGTCGGAGTGGCGTAAGTCACGCCGGAATAGGGTGGTTTCGGGTGTTCTGCCTGGTGGATGCCCGGGTGCCGACGGGTTTGCCTGCCCACCGGAGGTCCGTGACCGTGTCGGGCCTAAATATGATCGGAAGCCACGATCGTCGGTTGTGCCGACGGTCGTATGTGCAACCTGGGAACGGTTGGGGCCGTCTCTCTGTGTGCGGTGCGCCAGATCGTCCGGGGCGTCGCTTCCGTCGGTGAAAGGTACGCGCATGTCAGGTCAGTGGGGCGAGGGCCCGGCTCGGAGCGAGGACGAGTCCGGTGCGCTCACGACCGAGGGCACCGGGAGCGGCGGCGCCGTGCCGTCCCCGCGCTCCGGCGGACGGGCCGAGGCCCGCCGTGCCGCTGCCCAGGGCAAGGGCGGCCGCGGCGGCGACAAGGCGGACTCCGGGCCCGGCGGCCGGGCGGCGGCGCGCAAGAACGCCAAACCGAAGAAGAACGTGAAGAAGATCGTCGCCTGGTCGGCGGCGGGCGTGCTGGTGCTGATCGCCGGCGCGGGCGGCGCGATCTACTTCAAGCTGAACGCCAACATCAAGTCCTTCGACGCCGACGCGATAGCCGCGGACCGCCCGCCCGAGGCCAAGGCCGACGCCGACGGCAACAAGCCGGTCAACATCCTGCTGATCGGGTCCGACAGCCGCGGCAAGAACAACGCCGACCTCGGCGGCGGCGAGGACGGCGGCGCCCGCTCGGACACCACGATCCTGCTGCACGTCTACGCCGACCACAAGCACGCCGTGGGCATCTCGATCCCGCGCAACACGATGGTCCAGCTGCCGTCCTGCAAGCTGCCCAACGGCAAGTGGACCAAGGGCGGCAACACCGACCTGTTCAACGCGGCCTTCTCGACCGGCGGCAGCGACGACGGGAACCCGGCCTGCACCCAGAACACCGTGGAGAAGGTGACCGGCATCCGGGTCGACCACACCATGGTGGTCGACTTCAACGGCTTCGCCGCGATGACCAAGGCCGTCAACGGCGTGGACATCTGCCTCCCGCAGCCGGTCTACGAGGGGGACATCAACCCCAACCTGAAGAAGAAGGGCGCGGTCGTCCTCCCGCAGGGCAAGCAGACCGTGGACGGCCAGAAGGCCCTCGACTACGTGCGCCTGCGCCACGGCATCGGCGACGGCTCCGACATCGGCCGGATGAAGCGCCAGCAGGCCTTCATGAGTTCCCTCATCAGCAAGATCAAGAAGGAGGGGCTGAGCCCCACCACCCTCCTGCCGCTCGCCGACGCCGCCACCAAGTCGCTGACCGTCGACCCGGGCCTCGACTCCGCCGACAAGCTGCTCTCCTTCGGCCTGTCGCTGAAGAACATCGACATGCACGACCTCAAGTTCGTGACGGCGCCCTGGCGTTACCGCACCCAGGACTCCAACATCGACCTGATCCAGCCGGACGCCAACAAGCTCTGGGAGACCCTCAAGGCCGACCAGACCATCGACGGCCAGAACGCCACCGGCCAGCAGCCGGACGGCGGTGGCAGCGGCACCAGCCCCGCCCCGCAGCAGCCCGCGCCCACCACCCCGGCCGCCCCGGCCGGGGACGCCTCCAACGCCGCGATCAAGGTGGCGGTCTACAACGGGACCACCGTCAACGGCCTCGCCGGCAAGGGCACCGAGCAGCTCAAGGCCGCCAAGTTCGGCGCCACCACGGCCGGCCAGGCGGCGAGCACCAAGTACAAGGCCACCACGATCGAGTACGGCTCCGGGCAGAAGGCGAACGCCGAGAAGATCGCCGCGCTGTTCCCCGGAGCCGAGCTCGCCTCCGGCAGCTCGCGGGGCATCTCGGTGATCGTCGGCCAGGACTTCGCGGCGGCCACCGGCCTCGGCACGCCCTCCGGGACGGCCGGCGCCACCCCGGGCGTCCAGACGCCCCCGCAGCCGCTGCCCACCACCGTCACCAACGACGCCCGCTCGGCGGACGACGACATCTGCGCCAACACCACGTACGGCAGCGGCGGCTGACCGCACCCACCGGACAGCGGGGACGACCCCCGGGCCGGCGCCCCTCCGGGCGCGTGGGCCCGGGGGTCGTGCCATGGTGGGTCCGTGGCCGGTGCGCGGCCCCCGCCCACCGGCCACGGGGCCCGCGCGGCTCCGGGAGGGGACCGGCACGGCAGCGAAAGGCGGACCCCATGCCCGAGATCGCCCTGCAGTTCGACATCGCCGCGCCCCGGGCCGTCGTCCTCGCCGCGCTCACCACGCACGACGGGCTGACCGCCTGGTGGACCACCGCCGTGGACCGGGAGGCCGACGTCCTGCTGTTCGACTTCCCCGACATCCCCGAGCCGTTCCGGCTGCGCGTGGAGCGGGCCGACCAGGACCGGGTGGTGTGGACCAACGCCGGGGCCTTCCCGCCGCACTGGGCCGGCACCTGGATCAGCTGGGACCTCGCCGCCCGGCCCGGCGCCTCCGCCCGGCCCGGCGCCTCCGCCCGGCCCGGCGCCTCCGCCCGGCCCGGACAGGCCGAGCAGCCCGATGTGTCCGAGCGGCCGGGACAGGCCGAACAGTCGGGCGCGTCCGACCACACCCGGCTGCTGTTCCGGCACGGCGGCTGGCAGCCGGGCAGCGAGGAGGGCATCCCGGCGGTGGCCGGCACCTGGGCCGAACTGCTGGTCCGGCTCAAGGACTACGCGCAGAGCGGCAAGGTCCAGCCGTACTTCGTCACCGCCCTGCGCCACGACGCCCCGTAGGCCGCCCCGCGCAGCCGCTTCGTGCAGCCGCTTCCGGCTCGTGCACCCGCCCCGTGGAGCCGCCCGCGAAGGCGGCCCGCCCCGGGCACCCGCCGGCGCCGTCCGGTGGCGGGATCGCGCCGGCGGGCCGAAGGTGGCGGTGTACCGCCGTCGCACCGGCCGGGCCGGACCCCGCCCGCCCCCGACGGCCGGACCGCCCGTTCCCACCGCGCCCGGCCCCGCCCCCACGACCGCCGGTCATCACCGCCTCCGGGAGGCCCCGCAATGCCCGTAGTCACCGATCCGTACCAGCCCGGCACCCCCTGCTGGATCGACCTGATGGCGAGCGACCAGCAGGCCGCGCTGGACTTCTACCGCGACCTCTTCGGCTGGCAGGGCGAGGTCGGCTCGGCCGAGTTCGGCGGCTACGCCGTGTGCACGCTCAACGACCGGCCGGTCGCCGGGATCATGGGACAGGTCGTGCCCGAGGGCCAGCCGGCGCCGCCCGTCGCCTGGACCACCTACCTCGCGTCGGACGACGCCGACGAGAGCAACCGCGCGATCACCGCGGCCGGCGGCACCATCCTCTACGAGCCGATGGACGTCGGCACGATCGGCCGGATGCTGGTCGCCGCCGACCCCACCGGGGCGGTGTTCGGCGTCTGGCAGGCCATGGACTTCATCGGCGCGGGCGTCGTCAACGAACCCGGCGCGCTGGTCTGGAACGAACTCAACACCGCCGACACCGACGCGGCCGGCCGCTTCTACCAGCCGGCGCTCGGGCTGCGCCCGGCCACCATCCAGGGCATGGACGGCTACTTCTCGTTCAACGTCGCCGACCGCACGGTGGGCGGCATGCAGGCCATCCCCGGATACCTGGCGCCGGGCACCCCCTCGCACTGGATGAGCTACTTCTCGGTGGACGACACCGACTCCACGGTCGACGCCCTGGTCAAGGCGGGCGGCTCGGTGGTCCAGCCGCCGTTCGACATGCAGGCCGGCCGGATGGCCGTGGTCCGGGACCCGCAGGGCGCCGTCTTCGCGGTCATCCAGGCCCCCGACGCCCAGATGCCCGACTCCCCGTAGCGGCCCCGGCACGGCCGGAAAACCGGAAGCCGCCCCTCCCGCGACGCGCCGCCGGGAATGGGCGGCTTCCCCCCCGTTCCCGGGTAAGACTGCACCCATGCTGGGGCTACCGGACGACATCCGCGCTTTCCTCTTCGACCTCGACGGGGTGCTCACTCAGACCGCGAAGGTGCACGCAGCGGCCTGGAAGGACACCTTCGACGCCTTCCTGCGCGCCGAAGCCGCCCGCACCGGCGGGCCGTTCGTCCCCTTCGACGCCGTCATCGACTACGACACCTACGTGGACGGCCGCCCGCGCCTCGACGGCACCCGGGCGTTCCTGCGCAGCCGGGCCGTCGAACTGCCCGAGGGCACCCCCGACGACCCGCCCAACTCCCGTACCGTCCAAGGAGTCAGCCGGGCCAAGAACGACATCGTGCTGCGGATGATCCGCGAGCAGGGCGTCCAGCCCTACGAGGGCTCGGTCGCCTACGTGCACCGGCTGCGCGCCGCCGGACTGCCCAGCGCGGTGGTCTCCTCCAGCGCCAACTGCCGCGACGTGCTACGGGCGGCGGGCATCGAGGACCTGTTCGACGTGATCGTGGACGGCAACGTCGCCAAGGCCGAGGGCCTGCCCGGCAAGCCCGCCCCCGACACCTACCTGTACGCCGCCCGCACACTCGGCGTCGAACCCGCGCACGCTGCCGTCTTCGAGGACGCGCTCGCCGGCGTCGCCTCCGGCAGGGCCGGGGGCTTCGGCGCGGTGGTCGGGGTCAACCGCACCGGCCAGGCCGCCGAACTGCACCGCGACGGCGCCACCGTGGTCGTCGACGACCTTTCCGAGCTCCTGGGAGAGCAGACATGAGCGAGCGCAGCGAGGGAGTCGTCGTGGGGTGCGTGTGGGCGAATGCCCCTGCCGAGCGGTGCGAGGTGGGCGCATGAGCGAGCGCAGCGAGGGAGTCGTCGTGGGGTGCGTGTGGGCGAATGCCCCTGCCGAGCGGTGCGAGGTGGGCGCATGAGTCCGTCGGACAACTTCACGATCGACCCCTGGCAGATCACCGAGCAGGGCCTGGACCTGGCCGCGCTGGCCCGCGCCGAGTCCGTCTTCGCGCTCTCCAACGGGCACATCGGGCTGCGTGCCAACCTGGACGAGGGCGAGCCGCACGGCCTGCCCGGCACCTACCTGAACGGCGTCTTCGAGCTGCGCCCGCTGCCGTACGGCGAGGGCGGCTACGGCTACCCGGAGTCCAGCCAGAGCGTCATCAACGTGACCAACGGCAAGATCATCCGACTGTTGGTGGATGACGAGCCCTTCGACCTGCGCTACGGCGAACTCGTCAGCCACAAGCGCTGGTTGGACTTCCGTGAGGGTCTGCTGCACCGGGAGGCCGAATGGACGTCCCCGGCCGGGCGGACCATCCGGGTGCGTTCCTCCCGGCTGGTCTCGCTCACCCAGCGCGCCGTCGCCGCCGTCGAGTACATCGTCGAGGCGGTGGACGGTCCGGTGCGGATCGTGCTGCAGTCCGAGCTGGTCGCCAACGAGCAGCTGCCGGGCGGTCCCGAGGGCGACCCGCGCGCCGCGGCCGTCCTGGAGGCGCCGCTGCAGCCGGAGGTGCACCACGCTGGCGGCACCAAGGCCGTCCTGGTGCACCGCACCCGGTACAGCGGCATCCGGGTCGCGGCCGGCATGGACCACATCATCGAGGGTCCGGAGAAATCCGACACCGTCGCCGAGGCGGAGGCGGACCACTGCCGGATCAGTGTCACCACCGTGCTGGAGCCCGGAGAGCGGCTGCGGCTGACCAAGTTCATGGCCTACGGCTGGTCCGGCACCCGCTCGCTGCCCGCGGTCCGGGACCAGGTGGAGGCCGCGCTGACCGCCGCCCGGTACACCGGCTGGGCCGGGCTGGTCGCCGAACAGGCTCAGTTCCTGCGGGAGTTCTGGGCGACCAGCGACATCGAGGTGGAGGGCGACGTCGAACTCCAGCAGGCCGTCCGGTTCGCCGTCTTCCACGTCCTGCAGGCCGGCGCCCGCAGCGAGGAGCGGGCCATCCCCGCCAAGGGGCTGACCGGCCCCGGCTACGACGGGCACAGCTTCTGGGACACCGAGACCTTCGTCCTGCCGGTGCTCACCTACTGCTTGCCCGGCGCCGTCAACCAGGCCCTGCGCTGGCGGCACACCACGCTCCCGCTGGCCCGTGAGCGGGCGGCCCAACTCGGCCTGTCCGGCGCGGTGTTCCCGTGGCGGACGATCCGCGGCGAGGAGTGCTCCGGGTACTGGCCGGCCGGGACGGCGGCCTTCCACATCGGCGCCGACATCGCCGCCGCGGTCGCCCGCTACGTCCGGGCCACCGCGGACGACGAGTTCGAGCGCGAGTACGGCCTCGAACTCCTCGTGGAGACCGCCCGGATGTGGCGTTCGCTCGGCCACCACGACGTCGCCGGGAACTTCCGGATCGAGGGCGTCACCGGGCCCGACGAGTACAGCGCGATCGCCGACAACAACGTCTTCACCAATCTGATGGCGCAGTCGAACCTGCGGGCCGCCGCCGAGGCCGCCGTCCGCCACCCGGCCGAGGCCGCCGCCCTCGGCGTCGACACCGAGGAGACCGCCGCCTGGCGGGACGCGGCCGCCGCGATGTTCATCCCGTACGACGAGGACCTCGGCGTCCACCCGCAGGCCGACGGCTTCACCGACCACCAGGTCTGGGACTTCGAGAACACCTCGCCCGAGAAGTACCCGCTGCTGCTGCACTTCCCCTACTTCGACCTGTACCGCAAGCAGGTGGTCAAGCAGGCCGACCTGGTGCTCGCCATGCAGGTCCGCGGCGACGCCTTCACCGACGAACAGAAGGCCCGCAACTTCGCCTACTACGAGCGGCTGACCGTCCGTGACTCCTCGCTCTCCGCCTGCACCCAGGCGGTCATCGCCGCCGAGGTCGGCCAGCTCGACCTCGCGTACGACTACACCGCCGAAGCCGCCCTGATGGACCTGCACGACCTCGGCGGCAACACCCGCGACGGCCTGCACATGGCGTCGCTGGCCGGGGCCTGCATCGCCCTGGTGGCCGGTTTCGGCGGGCTGCGCGACCAGAGCGAGACGCTGTCCTTCCGCCCCCGGCTGCCGTCCGGCCTGATGGGGCTGAGCTTCTCGCTGCTGGTGCGCGGCCACCTGCTCGGTGTCCGGATCACCCACGATTCGACGACGTACACGCTGCGCCGCGGCGAGGTCATCCACCTGCGGCACGACGGCGAGGCGGTCCAGGTCAAGGCCGGTGCGCCGGTCACGCTGCCCACCACCGCCCCGCCCGCCCAGGAGCGCTTCGGCCAACCCCCGGGCCGCGAACCCGCCCGCCGCCACGCGCAGGCGGGCCTGGCCGCGGGCAAGCTGGGCCAGCAGGACCACCTCGCGGCGGAGTAGTGGCCGGGTGCGGGCCCGCGCCGGCCGTGGCGCGGGCCCGCACCCGTACCGGCGCCGTGCCCTCACCCGTCCGGCCCACCCGCACACCCCACCCGTGCCCACATCCCACCCGTGCCCTCACCCGTCCGGCCCACCCCGGCTGCGCCGCTCCCCGCCCTCGTCGGAGGGTGCAGGTGTCCCGTGGCGACCGGAGGAGGGCACCCGTGGCGAGCGTGGCCGAACAGATGGTGGAGGTGCTCCGGCAGGCCGGGGTCGAACGGGTCTACGGTGTCGTCGGCGACAGCCTCAACCCCGTCGTCGACGCGATCCGCCGGGCCGAGGGCATCGGCTGGGTGCACGTGCGCAACGAGGAGGCCGGCGCCTTCGCGGCCGCCGCCGAGGCCGAACTCACCGGCCGGCTCGCCGTCTGCGCCGGCTCCTGCGGCCCCGGCAACACCCACCTCGTGCAGGGCCTCTACGACGCCCAGCGCAGCGGCCTGCCCGTCCTCGCCCTGGCCTCGCACATCCCGTCCGGCCAGATCGGCACCGGCTTCTTCCAGGAGACCCACCCCGAGCGGGTGTTCACCGACTGCAGCAACTGGTGCGAGATGCTCTCCACCCCCGCTCAGCTGCCCCGGCTGCTGCGGATCGCCGTCCAGCACGCCCTCGGCTCGCACGGCGTCTCGGTGCTCGCCTTCCCCGGGGACGTCGCCGCGCTGCCCGCCGCCGGGCCCACCGGCACCAGCCACTTCCTCACCGAACAGGCCGTCGCCGCACCGCCGTGGTCCCAGGTGCAGGAACTGGCCCGGCTGCTCAACGCGGCTCGCAAGGTCGTGCTGTTCTGCGGCGCAGGGGTGCGCGGTGCGCACGCCGAGGTGATGGAGGCGGCGCAGGCCCTGAACGCGCCGGTCGGCCACTCCCTGCGCGGCAAGGAGTGGATCCAGTACGACAACCCGTACGACGTGGGGATGAGCGGCCTGCTCGGCTACGGCGCGTGCCACGAGGCGCTGCACTCCGCCGACCTGGTGCTGCTGCTCGGCACCGACTTCCCGTACGACTCGTTCCTGCCGCAGCTGCACACCGTCCAGGTCGACCACGACGCCACCCGGCTCGGCCGCCGCACCGCGCTCGACCTGGCCGTCCACGGCGACGTCGCCGCCACCCTGCGGGCCGTCCTGCCGCTGCTGGACGCCAAACGCGACCGGGCCTTCCTCGACGGCATGCTGCGCAAGCACTGCCGCGCCCTGGAGGACGTCGTCGGCGTCTACACCCGCGACATCGAGAAGCACCTGCCGATCCA
Source organism: Kitasatospora sp. NPDC048545 (assembly GCF_040651155.1). NCBI lineage: Bacteria > Bacillati > Actinomycetota > Actinomycetes > Kitasatosporales > Streptomycetaceae > Kitasatospora > Kitasatospora sp. NPDC048545. The sequence continues at coordinate 49,400 of NZ_JBEZIQ010000019.1, read as the reverse complement.
CCCCGAGTACGTCGCCGCCGTCCTCGACGACGTCGCCGCCCAGGACGCGGTGTTCACCGTCGACACCGGCATGAACAACGTCTGGGCCGCCCGCTACCTGCAGCCCAACGGCCACCGCCGGGTGATCGGCTCCTTCCTCCACGGCTCGATGGCCAACGCCCTCCCGCACGCCATCGGCGCCCAGCTCGCCAACCCCGGACGCCAGGTGATCGCGATGGCCGGCGACGGTGGCATCGCCATGCTCCTCGGGGAACTGCTCACGGTCGCCAAGCACCGGCTGCCGGTGAAGACCGTCGTCTTCAACAACGGCGCACTCGGCATGATCAAGCTGGAGATGCTGGTCTCCGGCTACCCGGAGGCGGAGACCGACAACGGGGACGTGGACTACGCGGGGATCGCCCGGGCCATGGGGATCCCGGCCAAGCGGGTCACCGAACCGGCGCGGGTACGGGAGGTGCTCACCGAGGCCCTGGAACGTCCGGGTCCCGCCCTGGTGGACGTGGTCACCGACCCCAACGCGCTGTCCATCCCGCCGCACATCACCGCCGCCCAGCTGAAGGGCTTCGCGCTGGCGGCCGGGCGGACCGTGCTCTCGGGTGGCGTCGGCCGCATGATCGACCTGGCGCGGAGCAACCTGCGCAACATCCCGCGGCCGTGAGACCCGTGGTCGTGACCGCCGCGGCCGTGGGGCGCGCGACCGGGCCGCCGGGGTCCAGCCCACCCCTTTGCCTCTGAGGCAAATTTCTTGCCACTGCGGCACGCCGGGTGTCCACTGGACACATGACCAGCAGCTCCACCGGCGCCCCCGCCGCAGGCGACCGGCTCGACGACCAGGAGGTCGTCGGCCTCGCCGCCCGCCTCCGCGAGCACCGGCTCAGCAGCCGCCTCACCCTGGAGGTCGCCGCCGGACGGGTCGGACTCTCCCCAGCGTATCTGTCCCGGCTGGAGACCGGCAGGCGGCAGCCCTCGCTGCCCGTCCTGCTCGGCCTCGCCCGCGCGTACGGCACCTCGGTGTCCGGCCTGCTCGGCGAGACCGCGGCCGAACCGGACCCGGTGGTCCGCGGCGGCGCCATCGAGCCCGGCCGGGCCGGAGGCTGGGGCTACCGACGGGCCGGCGCCCCCGGGCGCGCCATGCAGGCCCTGCGGGTGCACGTCCCGCCGGGCGTGCAGGACGCGGTCGTCCGGGTCCACCCGGGCGAGGAGTGGCTGTACATCCTGCGCGGCGAACTCCGGCTCACCCTCGGCGACCAGGTCCACCGCCTCGGCGTGGGCGACTCCGCCCACTACGACTCGCTCACCCCGCACTGCATCGCCGCCGAATCCGACACCGGCGTCGAACTGCTCTTCGTCCACACCCTGCTGCAGAGCCCCGGCGGCGAACTCTGCCTCGGCGGCGGCCCCGCCGCCACCCACTGATCTGCCGTCAGAACACCCTGGAGGAGATCCCCATGGCCGACCCCGCCACCACCGTCAGCCCGGCCGGTGCCGCCGACACCGCCACCGGCCCGAAGACCATGGACGCCGGCAAGTGGGCCAACAAGCGGGTCTACCTCCGGCTGGTCATCTACACCGCCGGCATCCACGCCTTCGCCGGCTTCATCATGCTGCTGTTCGAACTCGGCAGCCGCAACAAGTAGCCGGCCCCGCCTTCCGCCCGCCTCCACCCCCGAAGGAGGCGGGCGGAACCCTTCCCGGCCACCCGTGCTCCGCGTGCCCGTCCCGCCGGTGCCCGCCCAGCCCCCGCGCGGCGGTTCGCGGTGGGTCCTCTCCGACCCGGGCGTCAAGCGTTGCGCAGCGGTTCACGGTGGGCTCGCGTCGCTCCCTCTCCTCTGCGCCCCTCAAGCCCTGCGCAGCAGTTCGCAGCAGTCTGCGCCGTCC
>NZ_JBEZIQ010000019.1:0-47425 GCF_040651155.1 Kitasatospora sp. NPDC048545 | reverse complement strand
GGGCTCGCGTCGCTCCCTCTCCTCTGCGCCCCTCAAGCCCTGCGCAGCAGTTCGCAGCAGTCTGCGCCGTCCCCCTCCGCTCCACCCCTCAAGCGCTGCGCAGCAGTTCGCAGAGGGCCTGGAGCGCCGCCGGGAAGGCGTGTTCGGGTGGGGTGGCGTAGCCGATGACGAGGGCGGGCGGGGTGTCGGTGGGGGTCGGGGTGGCGCGGTGCCAGATGAGGCCGTTGAGGGAGAGGCCGGCGGCCTGGGCACGGGCGAGGAGTTCGGGTTCGGGGGTGGAGCCGGGCGGCAGCTGGAGGACGGCGTGCAGGCCGGCCGCGATGCCGGTGACCCGGACGTGCGGGGCGTGTTCGGCGAGTGCGGTGACCAGTCGGTCGCGGCGGCGCCGGTAGTGGAGGCGGCAGCGCCGGACGTGGCGGTCGTAGGTGCCGGAGGTGATCAGTTCGGCCAGGGTGAGCTGGTCGAGCACCGGGGACATGGTGTCGGCCAGTGTCTTCAGCCGGGCGACGGGTTCGACCAGGGTGTCCGGCAGGGCGAGCCAGGCCAGTCGCAGGCCCGGTGCGAGGCTCTTGGCGGCGGTGCCGGCGTAGACGACCCGCTCCGGGTCGAGCGCCTGCATCGCGCCGAGGGGTTGCCGGTCGTAGCGGAACTCGCCGTCGTAGTCGTCCTCGATGACGTACCGGTCGTGTTCGCGGGCCCACCGGACGGCGTCCGCCCGCCGTTCGGCGGAGAGCGGGGCGCCAGTGGGGTACTGGTGGGCCGGGGTGAGCAGGACGGCGCCGGGGCGGCTGTCGAGCCGGTCGACGCGGGCGCCCTCGTCGTCCAGTGGCAGCGGGAGGGTGGTGAGTCCGGCGGCCCGGGCGACGGCGTGCTGGGGCGGCAGCCCGTACTCCTCGACGGCGAGTGCGCGGGCGCCGCGGTCGCGCAGGGCGGTGCAGAGCAGGCCGAGGCCCTGGGTGACGCCGGTGCAGACGAGCAGGTGGTCGGGGTCGGTGCGGACGCCCCGGACGCGGGCCAGGTAGTGGGTGAGGGCCTGCCGCAGTTCGATCCGGCCGAGCGGGCTGCCGTAGTCGAGGGCGTCGTGGGGCGCGGTGGCGAGGGCGCGGCGGGCGGCGGCGAGCCAGGCGGTGCGGGGGAAGAGGGAGAGGTCGGGCCGTCCGGACATGAGGTCGTGCCGGCCGGTCCGCCGTCGGGGTGCCGTCGGGTCGGCGGCGGACGCGGGCCGTCGGCCGGGGGTGGGTGGTTCCGGCCGGGCACGCCGGGCGACGGTGGTGCCGGAGCCCTGTCGGGAGTCGAGCCAGCCTTCCGCGGTGAGCTGGCCGTACGCCTCGACGACGGTGTTGCGGGCGATCCCGAGGTCCTCGCCGAGGGCCCGGGAGGAGGGCAGCCGGGTGCCGGGGGCGAGCCGTCCGTCCTGGACGGCTTCGCGCAGGGCGTCCTCCAGGGCGACCCGCAGTCCGGTGCCGGCGGCGCGCCGCTCGGTGAGGTCCAGGTGCAGGTCGCCGCCGAAGGAGGTCCAGGAGCTGGTCACGGCCCCATTCTCGCGCGGTGGTGCGGGGTCGGTGCTGCGGGATCGGCCGAGTCCCGGGAGCCGGAGCGGGGAGTGTCGGCATGATGGGGACGTGGGCGATGAGGTTCGGAACGACAACTCGGGCACGGTGGGTGGCGCACTCGTTCAGGCGGGCACCATCGAGGCTCTCCATGTCCACCAGCAGTCCGGTGCTCCTCGGCGGACGGAGCCGACTGAGCCGGCGGCGCTGACCGTCCTCGCCGGCCTGGTCGAGGCGCAGTGGACCGCCGAGGCGAGACTGCGGGGCCTGGAGGACGGCGCCGACATCTCCGTGGAGTGGGAAGCCGGTTGGGATCCGGGAGAGTCCGGAAATGCCGTGCGGGTCTACTCGCCTGCCCTGGTCGAGGAGTTGCGGGGGGCGCTGGCGTACCGGCTGGTGATCGCCGGTCCATCCGGGGCGGGGAAGTCGTCGCTGGCCGTCCGGGTACTGCAGGGACTGTTGAAGGCCCGCAAGGCCGGTCAGCCCGTTCCGGTCCTCTTCCTGCTCTCGGAATGGAATCCCTCGACGCACTTCGAGAAGTGGCTCGCCCAGCGGATCTTCGAGGACTACGGCGACGCCGACCCGAGCCTCGACGCGCGGACCGTTGCCGTGCTGGTGCGGGACCGTCTGGTGGTGCCCGTCCTGGACGGGCTGGACGAGCTCAAGCCCTCGACCAGGCGGGCTGCGTTGGCAGGTCTGCAGGACGCGCGCGGGGACGGTCCCCTGGTCCTGACCTCCCGGTCGCGGGAGTACGAGAAGGAGTCCGGTCGCCTCCGGTTCCTGCACGCGATGCCCGTCCTCCGGGCGCGTCCGGTGTCGGCCGAGGCTGCTGAGGTGTACCTCACCGAGGCCTGCCACCCCAACCGGCGTCCGGCCTGGCAGCCGGTGCTGGACGAGCTGCGGCGGAACCCGGGCGGGCCTGTCGCCACGGTCCTCTCCTCGCCGCTGATGCTGTGGTTGGCACGGGTCGTGTACGAGCAGCAGGACGTGCAGCCAGGGGAGTTGACGGGGCCGGGGCTGCGAACCGGGCGGGAGGTCGCGGGACACCTGCTGGACGGATTCATCCGGGTGAAGTTCTCCTCAGGGCCCCCGTCTCCGTATCTCCCCCGGTCGGTGGCGCGCTGGGACCCGGATCGGGCGGTCGACCACCTCCGCTTCCTGGCCGGGCGGTTGAACCGCGAACGGACCCAGAACCTCGCTTGGTGGCGCCTGCGAAGCCGCCTGACGGCGCCGCTGGTGTGGGGGGCTCTGGTCATGGTCGTGACGGCGGTGCTCGGTACTGCGGCCGGCCAAGGTCTCGCACTGGCGTTCAGGGTGCTCGGGTGGTCGGACGGGACGTACGCCGCCGAGGCGATGAGCACGATCGGACAGGTCGCGACGATTACGGCCATGGGCGGAGGGTTCGTCGCGGCTTACCTCTTCGGCTTCGACGGCCGGCCACGGCGGCCCGCCGGACGGCGCTCCCGGGTCCTGTTGGCCGTGCTGGCAGCAGCGGCGGTCGGGCTGGCGGCCTGGGGCGGGCAGAACCTGGCGGCGGCGTTGACGATGCTCCTGCCGGTGCTGGCCGGCGCCATCCTCGCGACGCCGGTCGAGTCCGGTGCGATGGGGACCGTGACCTCACTGCCGGTGGGGGAGCGGCGGATGGCACTGGTGAAGGCCCTGGTCGTCGCTCCGGCGATCGCGGGGGTCCTGGTCCTGCATCCCGGATCCGGCGGGGCCGGCGCGGCGGTGTCCGTCGGCGCCTTCCTGGACGGTTGGCTGTGTGCGGCCCTGATGCTGACCGGGCTCAGCTGGTGGGGCCGGTGGACTGCCACCCGGGCGGTCTTCGCGGTACGCGGGAAACTGCCCTGGCGGATCCTGGAGTTCCTGGAGGACGCCCACCGACTGGGGATCCTGCGCAAGGTCGGCGGGATCCACCAGTTCCGGCACGCCGGACTGCAGCAGCGGCTCGACCACTCGTGGTCGGGCGAGCGGAGCCCGTCCTCGGCCGGTCGGTCCGAGCTTCGGTTGTGGAGTAGCCGCGAAAGCCTCCGCGCGCTGGTGGACTACGCCTTCACCCCCGGGGTGCTGGTGATCGCCTTCACCGTCCTGGTGTGGCCGCTCACTACCGGGGACGGCTACGGGCTGAACTGGCGCGTCGCTTCGGAGGCGGGGGGTCCCTCGTGTTGCCGCTGGCCGCCACGGTCCTGCTGACGGTGCTGTCGCTGTGTCTGGTCGGTACCCGGCTGCGGGTCGACGCCGAGACCATCGAGGTCAATCGTGGCCGGAAGCTCCGGATCGGCTGGCACGAGGTCGCGGAGGTCGGGGTCCGCCCGATGGAGACGGTGCAGCGGCTCCGGGCGGTCCTGCCGGTCCTGCCGGGCCTGCCGGAGATGTACTGCCTGGCAGTGAAACCGGTGGCCGGCTGGACCGGGCCCAAGTCCCGGACCGATTCCAAGGGCTGGGTCAGGGTGTGGGACCTGGGAGCGACGGGCGTCGTGCCGTTCGAGCTCGAAGCCGCACTGGAGCGGTTCGCCGGTGACCGCTGGGACACCGAGGCGTCCGAGTCCGACGGCGGGTAGCGGTGCCGGACCGGCCGGGATCCCCCCCAGGGACCGGGTTCACCAGGTGGTTCCGGCGGGTTCTTCGATGGTGGCGTTGATGCGGTTGAAGAAGTTGGTCAGCGCGATCATCAGGATGATCGCGGAGAGCTGCTCCTCGTCGAAGTGGTCGGCGGCGGCGTCCCAGACCTCGTCGGGGACGGCCTGGCCGGTGCGGTCGGCGATCCGGGTGGCGGCTTCGGTGAGTTCGAGGGCGGCGCGTTCCTCGTCGGTGAAGAACGGGGCCTCGCGCCAGGCGGCGACGGTGTGCAGTCGCTCGTCGGTCTCGCCGTGCTTCTTGGCGCTCTGGACGCCGGAGAAGACGCAGGCGCTGCAGCCGTTGATCTGGCTGGCGCGCAGGTGGACGAGTTCCAGGATCCGCGGGGCTGTGCCGCCCTGGAGCATGGCCTTGTAGATGGTCTGGATGCCCTTGGTCGCGTCGGGCAGGACCACGGCGGGGTTCTTCATGCGGGCGGTGCGGGTGGTGTGGGCGGTGGTGGTCACGGTGGTCTCCTCGTCGGTTAGCGTCCGTCACCGGACCGACGGATCCCGACGCGAGGATGTGACAGCGTGAGCGAGGAAATTCCATCGACTGACCCGGGCCGTGCCGAACCGGCCGAGTTGGCAGCGCGTTTCGAGGCGGAGCGCCCGCAACTGCGCGTGGTGGCCTACCGGATGCTCGGGTCGATCGCCGAGGCCGACGACGCCGTCCAGGAGGCCTGGTTGAAGCTGGCCCGCAGTGACGTGGGCGGGGTGCGGAACCTGGGGGCGTGGCTGACCACGGTGGTGGGCCGGGTCTGCCTGGACCTGCTGCGGTCCCGGACGTCGCGTCGGGAGGATCCGCTGCCGGAGCAGGACGGGCAGGTGCGGCTGCCGGATCCGGTGGTCAGCGGGCTGGCGGCGCTGGATCCGGTGCACGAGATCCTGGTGGCGGATTCCGTGGGGATCGCGCTGATGGTGGTCCTGGAGACGCTGTCCCCGGCGGAGCGGGTGGCCTTCGTGCTGCACGACATGTTCGAGGTGCCCTTCGACGGGATCGCCGAGGTGCTGGGCCGCACGTCGGCCTCGACCCGGCAGTTGGCCAGCCGGGCCCGCCGCCGGGTGCAGGGCGCGACCCCGGCCGCGGACGCCGACGTGGCCCGCAAGCGCGAGGTGGTGGAGGCCTTCCTGAGCGCTTCCCGAGGCGGTGACTTCGACGCTCTGCTGGCGGTGCTGGACCCGGACGTGGTGGCGCGTTCGGACGGCGGCACGCTGGTGCCGAGCGTGCTGCGACGCGGTGCGGCGGACGTCGCCTCGCAGGCGATCACCTTCGCCCGCTTCGCCGCCGCCGGCCGTCCGGTCCTGGTCAACGGTTCGCCGGGTGTGGTGGCGTTCGCCGACGGCCGTCCGCTGTCGGTGATGTCGTTCACCATCCACGGGGGCCGGATCACCGCGATGGACATCCTCACCAACCCGACCCGGTTGGCCGCCCTGGGCCTCGGGGCCTGAGCGCCGCGCCGTGCTCCGGGTCCGTCCGGCGGGTGCCGGGCGGACCCGGAGTGGGTTCAGGCCAGGCCGCCGGTGGCGCGGAGGTTCTGGCCGGTGATCCAGCGGCCGTCCGGGCCGGCCAGGAACGCGACGACGTCGGCGATGTCCTCGGGGTCGCCGAGCCGGCGCAGCGGGGTGAGGGCGGCGACGCGGGTGAGCGCCTCGGGCGGGTTGGTGCCGCGCAGCAGGTCGGTGTCGGTGGCGCCGGGAGAGACGGTGTTGACGGTGATCCCGCGCGGGCCGAGTTCGACGGCTGCGACGGCGGTGAGCTGCTCGACGGCGCCCTTGCTGGCGGCGTACGCGGCGATGCCGGGAACGGGCCGGACGGTGTTCGCGGTGGAGATGTTGACGATGCGTCCGCCGTCGCGCATCCGGCGGGCTGCGTAGCGGACGGTGGCGAAGACGGAGCGGGTGTTGACCGCCAGGACGGCGTCGAGGGCCGTGTCGTCCAGTTCGGCGAGCGGGGTGGGGACGAAGGACGTGGCGGCGTTGTTCACCAGGACGTCCAGCCCGCCGAGCCGGTCCTCCGCCTCGGCCATCAGCCGCTCGGCGGCGCCCGGTTCGCCGAGGTCGGCGCGCAGGGCCCAGGCGCGGCCGCCCCCGGCCTCGACGGCACGGACCACCTCGGCGGCGGCCCGGTCGTCGTGGGCGTAGCCGAAGACCACGTCGGCGCCGTCGCGGGCCAGTCGGCGGACGATGGCCCGCCCGATGCCCCGGGAGCCGCCGGTGACGACTGCGGCCCTGCGCTGCGGGGAGTCCGGCCCGCGCTGCTCCGCATCCGCCGTGCCCTGCGGGGAGTCCGGCCTGTCCCATGCTTCCGTCATGCTTCCTCCACGTGTTGTTCGCCGTTGCTTCCCGGGCCGCGGTCGCGCCTGCGCGCTACGGTGCCGCCCATGGCGAACTTTGTACTCGTAGCGGGTGCGTGGCTGGGTTCCTGGGCCTGGGACGAGGTCGTGCCGGAGTTGCGCGCGGCCGGGCACGGGGCCCATCCGTTGACGTTGTCCGGGCTGGCGGAGCGGCGGGACGCGCCGGCCGGGCAGGGGGCGCACGTGGCGGACGTGGTGGCCGAGGTGGAGCGGCTCGACCTGCGGGAGGTGGTGCTGGTCGGGCACAGCTACTCGGGCGTCCCGGTCGGGCAGGCCGCCGAGCGGATCGGCGGCCGGCTGGCCGGGCTGGTGCTGGTGGACGCCAACGTGCCGGTGGCGGGGGAGTCCTTCGCCGACCAGATGCCGGAGCCGGCGGCGTTGCGGGCGGAGCTCGCCGCGCACAGGGGCTGGTGGCCGCCGTTGCCGCCGGCCGAGTTCGCGGGGCAGGGGCTGACGACCGGGCAGATCGCCCGGATCGCCGAGCGGGCGACCCCGCACCCGGGCGCCTCGCTGACCGAACCGGCGGTGCTGGAGGGCCCGTTGAGTGCTCTGCCGACGTTGTACGTGAAGTGTCTGCTGGACTGGCCGGAGCCGCCTCCGGTGGTCGCCGGTCTGGTCGCGGACGGTCACTGGCGGCTGGCCGAGCTGGACACCGGGCACTGGCCGATGTTCTCCCGTCCGGCCGAGCTCGCCCGGGTCCTGGGCGGGTTCTGACGCCGGGCGGGCGGGTCAGACGGACAGGAAGACCGCGCTGCCGACGCCGGCGAGGAAGCAGTAGATCGCGAACGGGGTGAGGCTGCGGGTCTCGAAGTACTTGGTGAGGAACCGCACCGAGACGTACCCGGCCACGAAGGCGGCGACGCTGCCGGCGGCCACCGGGCCGAGGACGGCGGAGTTCTCCGGCTTGAACAGCTCGGGGACCTTCAGGACCGAGGCGGCGAGGATGACCGGGGTGGCGAGCAGGAAGGAGAACCGGGCGGCGTCCTCGTGGTGCAGTCCGCGCAGGATGCCGGCGCTCATGGTGACGCCGGAGCGGCTGATGCCGGGGAACAGCGCGAGGATCTGCGCGGCGCCGATCCAGGCGCCCTGTCCGTAGCCGAGCCTGGTCAGCCGGTGGTCGGAGGCGATCGCCGGGTCGGTGCCGGGTTCGTCGACGGGGGCGGCGTGTCCGGCCCGGCGGCGGCCGGTGCCGCCGCGCTTGAGCCGCTCGGCGCCGAGCAGGACGAGCCCGTTGAGGGCGAGGAAGACGGCGGCCGGGACGGGCTTGCCGAGCGCGTTGCGCAGCGCCTTCTCCAGGGCGAGGCCGGCCACCCCGACCGGGATGGTGGAGAGGATGAGCAGCCAGGCGAGCTTCTCGTTGCGGGTCTCCACGCGGCGGTGGCGGATCGAGCCGACCAGTCCGCTGACGACGCGGACCCAGTCCTTCCAGAAGTAGACGACCAGCGCGAGCGCGGTGGCCAGGTGCAGGGCGACCAGGGCGGCGAGGTAGGAGGAGCCCTCGGCGGTCATGTCGAGGTCGTGCTGGATCTTCCCGCCGATCAGGGCGGGCAGCAGGATGCTGTGGCCGAGGCTGGAGACCGGGAAGAGTTCCGTCACACCCTGCAGCAGGCCGACGCCTATCGCTTCCGGGTAGGTCAGGGTGGACATCGCGCACCTTCGCTCGGGGGGTAGCGGCCGGCCTGATCCGGTGGCCCTCGCGAAGCTACTACGGGCATGTAGACGACCGGCAGCCCCGCCGCCAGAAGTTCACCGACCGTACGTCTGGGTGACATCGGCCCCGAAGTGGTGGATCAACGCCCCTGCTACGGCGGCCAGTACGGTGCCGGACGGGAGGGCCCGGTGGGCCACGTCGCCGAGCAGCACGACGGCGCTCACCGTGAGCGGGGCGGCCACCAGGGGCAGGGCGACGGTCAGGACGGCGGGCAGGCGGCGCATCGTGGCTCCTCGGTGCTCGGCTCCGAGCCCGGCTCCGGGCTCGACGCACGCCACGATGGCGCCTCCCGCTGCGTCAGGTTCAAGTCCTTTTCGCCGTGGCGACGCTCGGTGCCCGGGCCGGCCCTGTTCAGTCCGTCGCGATCCGCTGCCAGCCGGCCCCGGCGGCCCCGTCCGCCGCGACCGGCGCGGCCGCGAAGTCGTACCGCAGCCGGTCCGGCCCGAGCGCGAGCAGCGAGATCGACGAGGAGCCCCAGATCCGCCCGTCGCCGAAGTCCCGCCGCTGGACCAGGGCCGCGTCCTCGTCCGGTGCCAGTCCGTCGCCGGCGACGATCGGCAGCCAGGCGCCCCAGGCCCGTTCGGTCGGCCCGTCGCCGGCCGGCTCGGGCCGGAGTGCGGCGGTGAATCGGGCCCGGAAGTGGTCGGCGCGGGCGGCCATCAGCGCGCTGATCCGCTCGGAGGCGGAGCGGTTGGCGGCCAGGCCCTCCAGTCCGTCGTTGAGCACGACGCTGAGCCCGGCGGGCAGTTCGCGCTCCTCCAGCCGGCCGTCGCCCCAGCTGGCGACCCGGGCGCCGTCGGGCCGGACCAGGACGAGGTGGAACGGGTCGTACGGGGTGAGGTCGAGGTGGCCGATCCCGTCCTCGGTGACGGCGGTGAGCGGCAGCCCGCCCCGGGTGCGCCGGGAGTCGGCGGGGGCGAGCCGGCCGAAGCCGTTGAGCAGGCAGGCGGCGGTCCTCCGGGCGGGGTCGACGGCCAGCCAGGTGCCGCCGGCCGCGAGGTCCAGGCCGCCGAGCAGTCCCGGCCGGTCCGGCCAGTGGTGGTCCGGCGGCAGCCAGGCGCGTCCCAGGTACTCGTCCCGGACCGACAGCAGCAGGACCGGTACGGCCGCTCCCGGTTCGACGCTGACGAACGCCGTGCACACGACCCTGTCCCCCTGACCTCGTGCTGTCGGCGGTGTCCTGCCGACGGTGCCCTGTCAGCGATCCTCGCACGCCCGTTCGTACGCCGGAAGTGGCCCAAGGAACCGGGTGCCGAATGAACCAGGGCGGCGGGCCACTGTGCTTCTAGGCTGGCGCTCATGACGACGAACGAGACCGTGACGACCCCCGACGCGGCGGCCGGCGCGCCCGTGCCGGCCCCGGCCCAGCGCATCGTGCTGCCGAAGCTCGCGCCCGCCTACTACCAGGCGATGGTCGCCGTGGACCAGGCCGCCCGCACCGGCCTCGACCCGGTGATCGTCGAGCTGGTCAAGCTGCACGCCTCGATGATCAACGGCTGTGCCTACTGCATCGACATGCACTCCACCGACGCCGTCAAGCAGGGCGAGCGGGAGCACCGCCTGCTCTCCCTCCCCGCGTGGCGCGAGACCCCGTGGTTCACCGCCCGCGAGCGCGCCGCCCTGGCCCTCACCGAGTCGGTCACCCGGCTGACCGAGGGCCACGTGCCGGACGCCGTGTGGGCGCAGGCCGCCGAACAGTTCGAGGAGGCGGAGCTGGCCCAGCTGGTCGCGCTGATCGCGACCATCAACGCCTGGAACCGGATCGGTGTGAGCACCCGCCTGAGCCCGGCCGCGAAGTGAGGTCCGGGGACGTGACGACGAACGGGACCGTGACGGTCCGGCGGGAGAAGGCCCGGCTGCTCCGGGAGCTGCACCGCCCGGGCGAGCCGCTGGTGCTGGCGAACGTGTGGGACGCGGCGAGCGCCCGCCTGGTGGCGGCCACCGGGGCGCGCGCGGTGGCGACGGCCAGCGCGAGCGTCTGCTGGTCGCTCGGCAGCCCGGACGGCGGCGGCGCCGACCGCGAGCAGGTGCTGGCCAGGACCGCCCAGGTGGTCCGGTCGGTCGAGCTGCCGGTCACCGCGGACCTGGAGGGCGGCTACGCGGACACCGCGGCCGGGGTCGGCGAGACCGTCACCGCACTGCTGGCCACCGGAGCCGTCGGGGTGAACCTGGAGGACGGCGGACGCCCCCGGGAGGAGGCCGCCGAGCGGATCGCGGCGGCCCGTGCGGCGGCCGACGCGGCGGGCGTCCCGCTCGTCATCAACGGGCGCACCGACGTGTTCCTGCACGGGACCGGCGCCCCGGAGGACCGGCTGGACGAGGCGGTCCGCCGGCTGCGGGTGTACGTCGAGGCGGGCGCGGACGTCGTGTTCGCCCCCGGCGTGGCCGACCCGGAGACCATCGCCGCCCTGGTCACGGCCGTCCCGGCGCCGCTGAACGTGCTGGCCGGGCCGGGTTCCCCGTCGGTCGCCGAACTGGCGGAGCTCGGCGTGGCCCGGATCAGCCTGGGCCCCGGCCTGGCCAAGGCGGCGTACGCGGCGGTCCGCCGGGCCGCCGAGGAGGTCTACGCGAGCGGCACCTACACCGCGCTGGACGGCGGGCTGACCTACCCGGAGCTCAACGGGCTCTTCACGGGCTGACACCGGGCCCCGGGCGGCCGACCGCACGGGGGTCGGTCGGTCGCCCGGGCTCTCAGCCGAGGGCGTGGTCGACGGCGTTGCCCCGGCCGCAGTCGTCCACGTGGTCGCCGAGCGAGCCGCCGAGCACCGGCACCACCGCCACCTCCTGCAGGCAGAGGGCGGCGGCGGTGACGCCCCAGCCGCGGGCCGGGGGGACCCTGCCGCCCTCGTCGGCGGCCGCGGGGGCGGCGGGAACGGCCAGGGACAGCACGGCGAGCGCGAGGGCGAGCGGCCCGGCAGCCACTGCCGTCAGCCGATCTGGCCGCTGAGCCCCGGGTGGCTCATCTGGTTGGTGCCGACGGCCTCCACCTCGTTGGCGGTGTGCCCGATCACCGGGAGCTTGCCCGCGGTCTGCAGGGCGAGGTCGGCGGGGGAGAGGTTGAGGCCGTCGGTCAGACCGCCGGTGGCGTCCGGCGAGGTGGCGGTCTGGGTGGTGGCGCAGGCCGCGGGGGCGGCGATGGCGAGGCCTGCCATGGTGAGGGCGGCCAGGGCGGCGAGCTTCTTCGTGCCGTGGGTCTTCATGCCGTGGCTCCTCGCGCCGTGGTCCTTGGTGCGGTGGTTCGTCATGCACTGCCGAACGACCCGGCCGCCCTCAGGTCACCCGCCGGGCCGGACGGTCACCCACAGGGTTCGCACGCTGTTGCTGACGAACGACGCGATCGGCTCGTTCGTCCGGCCCTCCGCGAGGGCCAGTGCGGGGAACCGGGCGAACAGGTGCCGCAGCGCCGTCTCGGCCTCCAGCCGGGCCAGTCCGGAGCCGAGGCAGAAGTGCGGGCCGTGGCCGAGCGACAGGTGCCGGGCGGGCTGCCGGGTGAGGTCGAAGCGGTCGGCGTCGGGGTGGTGTCCGGAGTCGCGCCCGGCCGCCGCGTAGGAGGCCAGCAGCGCCTCGCCGCGCCGGATCACCACGTCGCCGACCTCGATGTCCTCGGTCGCGTAGCGCAGCGGGAACTGCCCGACCGGCGAGTCGTAGCGCAGCGTCTCCTCGACCACCGCCGACCACGGCTGCGCGCCGTCCAGGACGAGCCGCAGCTGGTCCGGGTGGGCGAGCAGGGCGCGGACGGCGTTGGTGATCAGGTTGAGCGTGGTCTCGTGCCCGGCGACCAGCATCAGCAGCAGGGTGCCGACGAGTTCGGCCTCGCTGAGCCGGTCGCCGGCCTCGTGGACGGCGATCAGGTCGGTGGTCAGGTCGTCGCCGGGTTCGGCCCGCTTGGCCGCGACCACCGAGGCCAGCAGCGCGTTCAGGTCCCGCTGCGCGGCGATGGCCGCCGCCGGGGTGGCCGAGCTGGAGACCAGGGTGTCGGACAGCTCGTGCAGCTCGTCCTGCTGCTCCAGCGCGAGCCCGAGCAGTTCGCCGATGACCTGCATCGGCAGCGGGTAGGCGAAGTGCTCGCGCAGGTCGAACTCGCCGTCCAGCTCGGCGACGTCGTCGAGCAGCGCGACGGTCCTGGCCTCGATGGCGGGGGCCAGCTGGGCGATCCGGCGCGGGGTGAACGCCTGGGACACCAGTCCGCGCAGCCGCCGGTGGTCGTCCCCGTCGGCGGTGACCATGCCGGGGACGGCGATGAAGTTGGTCAGCGGCCAGCCTTCCGGGAGGCGCCCCTCCCGGAAGGTCGTCCACAGCCGGGCGTTCTTGCCGACGCGGGGGTCGGCCAGCAGCGCCTGGAGGGTGTCGTGGTGGGTTATCGCCCAGACCACCACCCCGCCAGGGAGCTCCACCAGGACCGCGGGGCCGGCCGCGCGGAGTCGGGCGTTCTCTCCGTGCTGGTCGCCTCCGAAGGGGTCGAGTCTGACGGGTTCGGGGCGGGCTCCTGCGGAGTCGACGGCGGTGTCCATGCGGGCCTCTCGGGGGCTGGCGGGCGGGGCGGGGTGAAGGCGCTGTACAGCACCGGCAGGGCGGTAAGGGCTCGGGACCAGGGGGACGGCCGCCAGGCCAGTTCGCCTGCCGGGACGGCGAGTTGGAGGTCCGGCAGGCGGTGCAGCAGGGTCTCGACGGCGGTTTCGACGATGATCCGGGCCGGGTGCTGGGCCGGGCAGACGTGTCGGCCCGCGCCCCACGCGAGGTGCGCCCGGTTGCCGCCGAGCGACCCCTGGGCGGCGGCGGAGACGCCCTGGGCGGCCGGGTCGGCGTTGGCCGCGGCCAGGCCGAGGACCAGCATGTCGCCGGCGCTGATGTACTGGCCGCCGAGCACGGTGTCGCCGGTGGCCCAGCGGCCGGGGAAGTTCTGCGTCGGCGGGTCGCGCCAGAGCACCTCCTCCAGCGCGTCGGAGACGGTGAGCCGGCCGCCGGTGAGGGTGGCCCGGAAGCGCCGGTCGGTGAGCAGCAGCCGCAGGGTGTTGCCGGTCCAGTTGATCGAGGTCTCGTTGCCCGCGACCATCAGCACCACCAGGTGGTGCACCGCCTCCTCGTCGGTCAGCCCGGCCGGGTGGGCGAGCAGCCAGGAGGTGAGGTCGGCGCTGGGCGCGGCCCGGCGTCGCCGGACCAGGTCGACCAGGATCGCCTGGAACTCGGCGCCGGCCCGCTGTGACTGCGCGCTGCTGTCCACGAAGTGGCTGATCAGCTCGACCAGCCGGGGCCCGGCGTCGGCCGGCAGGCCGATCAGCTGGGTGAAGACCAGCAGGGGAAGCCGCCGCGCGTACTGGGCGATCAGGTCGGCGGTGCCGTCCGGTCCCCAGCTGTCGATCAGGCCGTTGGCGGCGGCCTCGGTGGTCCCGCGCAGCTGGTGGTGGTCGATCTGGGCGAGGGTGTCCGAGACGGCGGAGCGCAGCCGCTGGTGGTCGGCGCCGTCCAGGTTGAGCAGCGTCGGGCGCCAGGAGGTCATCGTCAGCAGCCGGGAGTCGGCGGCCAGCCGGCCTTCGGCGGGCACCCGCCAGCGGCGCGAGTCCTTGGAGAACAGCGCCTCGTTGCGGGTGAGTTCGAGCAGTTCGGCGTAGCCGAGGACGAGCCAGGCCTCGACGCCGGGCTCCAGCTCGATCGGCGCGACCGGGCCGTAGCGCTCGCGCAGCCGCAGGTACAGCCCGTGCGGGTCCTCGGCGACGGCCGACCCGTACAGCGGGGTCAGCGGTACGCCGGTGGGCAGTCCGCCGGGCAGGCCCGCACCGGGCCCGACGGGCGGGCCGCCGTGCGCGACCGGGCAGCCGTGGGCGGCCGCGGCGCCGGGTTCGGTGGCGCTCATCCCTGCAGCTCCAGGACCGAGCTGCGGTGCAGGTGGTCGACGAAGTCGATCAGCAGGTCGTACGACTGCCGCCGGTCGCGGGCGTCGCAGAACAGGATCGGCACGTCCGGCAGCAGGTCCAGTGCCGAGCGCAGCTCCTCCTCCGGGTAACTCGGGCTGTCCGGGAAGGTGTTGACGGCTACGGCGAACGGGATGCGCTGCTCCTCCAGCCGGCCGAGGACGTCGAAGCTCTCGTCCGGACGGCGCAGGTCGACCATCGCGATGGCGCCGAGCGCGCCCCGCGACAGGTCGTCCCAGAGCGGCCAGAACCGCTGCTGCCCGGGCGTGCCGAACAGGTACAGCGCGAGCCGCGGGTTGAGCGTGATCCGGCCGAAGTCCAGCGCGACCGTGGTGGTCGTCTTGGTGCCGCGGCCGGTGAGGTCGTCGACGCCGCTGCTGGCGGCGGTCATGGTCTCCTCGGTGCGCAGCGGGGTGATCTCGCTCAGCGAGCCGACCAGGGTGGTCTTGCCGACCCCGAACGGGCCGGTGACCAGGATCTTGACCGCGCCCTGCACCGAGGACGGCAGGTACTGCGGCCCGTCGGCCGCACCGGCGGCCTCGGGGACGGCTTCAGCGGAGTTGGCGGAGGCCAACGAGCACCTCTTCCAGGAGGGTTGTGGGCAGGCGTTCGGCCTGCGGGACGGGCGGGAGCACCTGCACGGCGCCGAGGTCCCACAGGTCCCCGACCAGCACCTTGACGACGCCGAACGGCAGCCCCAGGTGGGCGGCCACCTCGGCGATGGACAGCAGGCTGTGGCAGATCCCGAGGATGCGCCGGTGCTCCCGGTTCAGCAGCTGGTGCTCGGGCAGTTCCGGCGGGTCGGGTAACGCGCTGACCAGGCTCTCCACGGCCAGCTCGGGGCGGGTGGAGCGGCTGCGTCCACCGGTGATGACGTACGGCCGGACCGGCCCGCTCACCGGTGGCCCCCCGCCGCGTGGTCGACGCGCGGCGGGCTGGTGAGGTGGGTTCCGATCCGCTCGACCAGGACCTGCATCTGGTACGCGACCAGGCCGGCGTCCACCGCCTCGCTGGTCACCACGGCCAGGTGCGCGCCGGCCCCGGCGGCGACGATGAACAGGTAGCCGCCGCCGTACTCGATGATGATCTGGCGGGTGGCGCTGCCCGGTCCGCCGAAACCGGTCGCGACGCCGCGGGCCAGCGACTGCAGTCCGGAGCAGGCGGCGGCGAGCCGTTCGGCGTCCTCGCGCGGGATGCCCGCGCTGCGACCGATCTCCAGGCCGTCGTTGGAGACGACGACGGCGTGCTGGACCTGGGGGACGGCGATGATGTCGGCGAGCAGCCAGCCGAGGTCAGGGGTGGTGGTCATGGAACTCTCCGGAGCGCTGGGGAAGTCGGGGGGAAGCAGGGTCGGTGGGGCCGGGTTGGGCCTGGGCCCGGGCGGCCGATCGGCCGCTGGCGGTACCGGCCTGGAACATCGCCATGAACGCCTGCGCGTCCCGGGCCGAGCGGTACGGCGGGGCGGGCGGCGGTGGGGGAGCGGCGTGCTGGGCGGGGCGGTTGGCGCGGTCGCGCCGGTGGCTCCGGCGGGGCAGTGGCGGCGGGGTGTCGCCGAGGAGGGGGCCCGGGCCCGGCGGCGGGGCCTCGACCAGGGGGTGGCCGAGGGGGGAGACCGGTCGGGGGTCGGGGTTGAACGCCCGGTCGTCCGGCCCGAGGCCGGGGACGGTGGGCGGCAGCGGCTCGGTGAGCAGCGCGTTCGGGAGCAGGAGGACCACGCGCACGCCGCCGTACGGCGAGGGCGCCGAGCTGAGGGTGACCCGGAAGCCGTACTGCTCGGCGAGCCGGCCGACCGCGGCCAGGCCCAGTTGGGGCACCTCGCCCAGCCGGGAGACCTCCAGGGTGCTGCCGCCCGCGAGCGCGGCGGACGCCTTGGCGACGGCCTGCTCGGGCATGCCGACGCCGCCGTCGTCGATCTCGATGACGGCGCCGTTGTGCACCGGCATGAGGGTGACGAACACCTGGGTGCTGGGCGGGGAGTAGCGGGTGGCGTTGTCCAGCAGCTCGGCGATCGCGTGGATCAGCGCCTCGGCCGCGGCGCCGACCACCGCGGTCTCGATCCGGCTGCGGACGACCACCCGCTGGAACGGCAGGATGCGTGACTGGGCGCCGCGGACGACGTCCTCCAGGGGGACCGGCTCCGGCCAGTGGCGGCCGGCCCGCGCGCCGCACAGCACGGCCAGGGTCTGGGCCAGCCGGGCCTGTTGGGCGGCGGCGTGATCGGCCTTGAGCAGGCCCTCCAGCAGGGCCGGGTCGTCGTGGGTGCGCTCCATCTCGTCCAGCAGGGCCTGCTGGTCGTGGGCCATCACCAGGATCCGGCGGGCGACGCTGAGGAAGGCCCGCTGGGTGGAGGCGGTGAGTTCCTGCTCCTGCTGGACGGCGGCCAGCTCGGCGCCGCGGCGGGAGAGTTCGGCGGTGAGCTGGTCCTGGAGGCGGGCGAGTTCGTGCTGCAGCCGGTTGGCACGGCCGCGCTGGGTGACGGACACGGCGTGGTACCGCGCGGCGGCCACGAGGGCGAGGACGGCGAGTACGCCGGTTGCCGTTACGGACCACTGAGTCATCGTCACGCCGCGAATTCTAGGGTGATGATCCTACGAAGGTGTGAACGGATCTCGCCAAGTGACCGGATCTCGTCAATATCGAGTCAATCCGGCCTCAATCCGGACTCGTTCGCCCGCGATCGCCGCAGCTGACGATGGGTCGGCCAGGCCCCGTCGGGGCGGTCGGGACGGGCCACCGGTCGGTCCGATGGCCGATTCGCGCCAGGGGGTGTGTGGGATGTGTGTGCAAGGTGTTACGGAAGTGGTGACATCCGGTGCAGGAGCAGCAGTGCCACGTCATCCGGCCGGGACCGCCGCTCGGTGACGTTCAGGGTGAGCAGGTCGGCCAGCCGCTCCAGCGCGGGCGCCGGACCGATCCGGCCCGGTCCGGCCTGCCGGGCCCACAGCTCCAGCCCGCCGAGCATCCGCTGCACCGACTCGTCGTAGTCCTCCTCGCGGTCCTCGACCAGCCCGTCCGTGTACGCCAGCAGCGTCTCGTCGACCGCCAGCCGGTCCACCGCCAGCGGGTACGGCAGGTCCGGGTCCACCCCCAGCGGCGGCCCGCCCGGCAGGTCCAGCTCCACGGCCCGGGCACCGGCGGTGATCCGCACCGGCGACGGGTGCCCGGCCCGGGCCGCCGTCAGCTCGCCGTCGGCCGGGTCCAGCGTCAGGTAGAGGCAGGTCGCGAACAGGTCGGTGTCCAGCTCGGACAGCAGCCGGCTGGTGCGGGTCAGCGTGGCGGCCGGGTCGTGCCCGTCCGTCGCGTACGCCCGCAGGCCGCTGCGCAGTTGGCCCATCACGGCGGTGGCCTCGGCGTTGTGTCCCTGGACGTCCCCGATCACCAGCCCGATCCGGCCGTCCGGCAGCCGCAGCAGGTCGTACCAGTCACCGCCGATCTGCATCCCCTCGGTGCTCGGCAGGTAGCGGGCGGCGCTGGCGACTCCAGGCAACCGGGGCAGGGTGCGCGGCAGCATCGCCCGCTGCAGCTCGGTGGCCCGGTGGTGATGCGTGTCGTACAGCCGGGCCCGCTCCAGGGACTGCGCGAGGATGCCGGCGAAGGCCGAGTACAGGGTGCGGTCCTCGCGGCTGAACGCCCGCTCGGCGGCGAAGGTGATCAGGCAGGAACCGACCTGCTGCCCGGAGGCGACCAGCGGCAGCACCGCCCAGGCGGCCGGGGCGAGCGGGTCCCGCCGGGCGCGGGCGGCGGAGGGCTCGCTGAACAGCGGGGCGGAACGGGCCAGCGAACGCTGCATCACGGACTCCGACAGGTCCGCCAGCCGGGTGAGCTCGGTGCGGCGCGGCCCCCCGTAGACGGTGTGCGACACGGGCAGCAGCCGGCCCTCGTCCACCAGGTCGAGGACGATGCCCGCGGCGCCGAGGGCCGGGCGGACGATGTCGGTCACCGCGGTGGTCACGTCCCGGACGGTCACCGCCCGCGACAGGGCCCGGGTGAGCGCCAGCAGCAGCGCCGTCCGGGCGGCGCCCGGCGAAGCCCCCTCGTCGGCCGGCGGCCGCTCCCGGTGCCCGACGTCCGAGAGCAGCCCGGCGATCCGCACCGGCCGCCCGTGCACGTCCAGCATCACCTCGCCGGACTCCTCCACCTGCGCCACCCCGCCGTCGTGGCGCAGCACCCGGTAGCCGATCCGGTAGCGCCCGCCGGCGGCCAGCGCCTCCGCGAGCGCGGCCTGCACGTCCGGCAGGTCCTCCGGATGGACCAGCCGGTCCAGTTCGGGGGCGGCACCGTCCGGGGACACCGGCCGGCCGGTCACCCGGAACGCCGCGGCGTCCCAGAAGCTCTCCCCGGTGACCAGGTCGCGCTCGAACGCGCCGTGCCCGGCGGACCGGACGGCGAGTGACAGCAGCGGGTGGGCCAGCCCGATGGGGAGCGCGTCCGCCCCCTCCGGCGCCGGGCCGTCGGATAACCGGACGCCGTGCGGCGAACGGGCGTCCCGCGGGAGCCTGGCGTCCGCGTGGTCCAGCAGGTGGGAGAGCCGGTGCGCGCAGGCCTCGGCGATCGTCTCCAGGACGTCCAGGTCACGGCGGGGGACGGTGCCCCGGTGGGCCAGGGCCAGCGCGAGCACGCCGACCGGCCGCTCGTCCACGACCATCGGCAGGGTGATCACGGCGACCATCCCGGTGCCCATGCCGGTGTTCCGGTTCGGGTAGTCGACGCTGGTGTGCTCCGGGCTCAACAGGTACGGGCGGCGCAGCCGCAGGGCCATCGCGGCGGGCAGCTCACCGGCCGGATCGACCACGCTGTAGCGCTCGTGCGCCCAGTCCGGCAGTCCGTGCGAGACGGTCAGCCGGAGCATGCCCGCCGAATCCAGCAGGTAGAGCGCGGAACCCTCGCCGGTGATCCACACCGGGCCCTCGGCCAGGACGGTGCCCAGCAGTTCGGCGGCGTCGGCGCAGCCGAGCAGCAGGCGCACGCAGCGCATCGCACTGCGGGCGGTCGGACTGCTCAGTGGGGTCCGGCGCCGGTCCGGCGTCCGGTTCTCGTCCGGTGTCCGGTTCTCGTCCTCGGAGGGGGGCACTGATTCTTAATACCCCATTTCCCCGGACGGTGAAGGGTGACCGAGTCCCCGGACGGTGAAGGGTGACCGAGCCGCCGCACCGGCACCGGCACCAACACCGGCACCAGCACCGGGGTCCGGTCGTCCGGGCCGTCCTGCGCCACCGCGCGCACCGGACGCAGCGGCAGCGCCGACGGCGGCCACCCGTACGGCATCAGGATCGGCCGCCGGCCGCCCCGACTGCCCGGCCTGCTACGCGGGCCAGCTGCGGAGGCCGGTGGTGAGGGTGGTGATGAGGCGCTCCTGGGTGGTGGCGAGGTCCTCGGAGAGCCGGAAGGCGCCGGCGGTGGTGAGGGAGGCGAAGCCGTGGGCGAGGGAGCGGACGGTGCGGGCGGCGTGGATCGCCTCGGAGCCGTCGAGGCCGTACTCCCGCAGGACGGCGATGATCACGCCGACGAGCCGGGTGGCGGCCCGGGCCAGGTCGTCGTCGGGCTGCGGGGCCTGGGGGAGGGCGTTGTAGCGGTGCGGGCGCTCGGTGGCGTAGGCGTGGTAGGCGCGCAGGACGGCGGCCACGGCGTCGTCGCCACTGCGGCCGACCGCGGCGTCCGCGAGGCGGTCGGCGAGTTCCTCGGTGACCCGGACGGCGATCATCCGCCGCAGTTCGGCGAGGCCGCCGCTGACGTGCTTGTAGAGGGAGGGGGTGGCGACCCCGGCGCGGGCGGCGACCGCGGCCAGGGTCAGTGCTTCGGCGCCCTGTTCGTCGATGAGGGCGAGGGCGTGGTCGACGACCTGGTCGGGGGTCAGTCCTACGCGGGGCATGGCTTCGGGTTCTCCGTACGGGAGTCGGGCGGGGAATCTGTCGGGCGCCGGCGGGGAACGTCGGGCGCCGGCGGTCAGGCGAGTTCGGCGAGGAAGGGCAGCAGGGCGTCCGCGGTGGCCTGCGGGGCGTCGGCCATCGGGTAGTGCCCGGATCCCTCGATCATCGCCTTCCGCGCGCCGAGTGCCGCGACCTGCCGGTCGGCGACGAGCTCGGGCTTCGGGAAGTCGGGGTCCTTGCTGCCCATGACCACGAGTGCCGGGCACCGCACTGCGGCGGTCCAGCCGGCCGGCGCGGAGTCCCCGCTGACGTAGCCGCGGGTGGCGGTCTTGCGGCCGGGGGTGCGCAGGGCGGCGACCAGTCCGTTCACGTACGGGTCGAAGTCGGCGGGCTTGGCGCCGGGGAAGGCCATCCGGCGCAGGTAGAAGCCCCAGAAGGTGGGCCAGTGGACGATCGCCGCGCCCATCAGGCGCAGGGCGCCGCGCATGAGGGTGCCCGGCTGCGGGTTCTCGACGAAGGCGTCGATCAGGACGATTCCGGCGACCCGCTCCGGCGCGTCCCCGGCGGCCTTGACGACGGTGGCGCCGGTGTAGGAGTTCCCGGCGAGGACGGCGCGTTCGATTCCGAGGTGGTCGAGGAGGGCGAGGACGTCGTCGGCGATGGCGGCCGGGCCGTAGTCGTCCCAGGCGATGGAGGATTCGCCGAAGCCGCGCAGGTCCACGGTGACGACCCGGTGGCCGGCGGCGACGAGCAGGGGGCGGAGGTGCCGGTACGCGGCCCGGCTGTCGAGCATGCCGGGGAGCAGGACGACGGGGGTGCCGTCGCCCTGCCGGGTGTCGTCGAAGGCGATGCGCCCGCCGGGCAGGGCCAGGTACTGGGTGTCGGGGGTGTCGGTGGCGTTCATGGTGGGCCTCCTCGGTCCGCCGTCGCGGGCATCGGCGGTGCTGCCGATAGCCATAAAGCTAAGGCTAATAGCCTTAGCTGTCAAGCGTCCGGACGCGGGAGGAGATCGGGCGCTCCCGCGTCAGGCCCCCTCGACCCTGAACGGGTCGTGCTCGCTGAGCAGCTTGTCCAGCCGGGCCTGGTCGACCCGGCTGACGATCTCGTTCGACTCGTGCCGGTCCCGGAGCACCTTCGCCAGGGTGAACGCGGAGGTGATGGTGTAGAGGAGGCCGATCCCGAGGAAGGCCCGCGTCCACCCGCCGACCGGCAGGTAGGCGATCCCGACCGCGACGGCGGTGCCCGACAGGGCGAAGGAGAGGATGGCCTGGACGTAGTACGCGGCCGTGGTGCGGTTCTGCATCGGTGCGCTCATGGTGCCAGGATGCGGCCGCCCGGTGTGACCGCACATGAGTAGGGGTACTCAGATGGGGTGCTCGCATGAGGGGTCGTTCGTTGACGTCCGATCATCCGCTCCGCAGTCGTCCCGGACGGATGGCTTGGAATCGGAGCGCCCTAGGATTAACGTTTGATAACGCAGCGCGGTCGTCAACGCCGTACCCAGACGGCACCGTGCGCCGTCGCCTAATCCCGTCGGCCGGCCTCCGGGCAGGTCAGGGAGCCGGGGAACCACGTTCCTTGGGGTGAATCGGCGGGGCCCCGGCCCGGCCGTAGGAGACCTTCCTGCTCCGAACCCGTCAGCTAACCCGGTAGGCGCGAAGGAAGGAAAGGAGCGCGCCTCCGTGGCGTCGACGCACACCCCGGCACACCCGGCCGGCCCCGCAGCCGGTACCCAGCTCCTCGACCACCCCGGCGCGGACGCGCCCGAGGCCTTCGGCCCCGAGGTCGAGACCAACCGGCACCGGATGCCGCGTCAGACCCGCGGCGCCTCCCCGCTGCTCGGCGTCACCGCGGTCGCCGCCACCCTGGGCGCCACCGGCTTCGCCTCGGCCACCCCGGCCGCCGCCCCCGCCGTCGAGGTCCCGGACGAGACCCCGGTCGCCCTCTCCGCCGACCCCGGCCTCGCGCTCGCCGCCCGCATCCAGCAGCAGGCCGACAGCCAGCGCACCGCCGCGGAGGAGGGCGCCCGCGTGCAGGCCGCGCAGGAGGCCGAGGCCAAGGCCGCCGCCAAGGAAGCCGAGGCCAAGGCCGCCGCCAAGGAGGCCGAGGCCAAGCGCGCCGCCGCCCTCACCCTGCCGGTGAAGGACTACCGGCTCTCCGCCCACTACGGCCAGAGCGCCCGCTACTGGGCCAACGTGCACACCGGCCTGGACTTCGCCGCCGACACCGGCACCGCGGTGTACGCGCTCGGCCAGGGCACCATCACCTCGGCCGGCTGGTCCGGCTCCTACGGCTACCGGATCGTCGAGACGCTGCCCGACGGCACCGAGATCTGGTACTGCCACCTCTCCTCGATCATCAAGGGCGCCGGCCAGGTCACCTCGGGCCAGCAGATCGGCAAGGTCGGTGCCACCGGCAACGTCACCGGCCCGCACCTGCACCTGGAGGTCCGCCCCGGCGGCGGCGCCCCGGTCGACCCCGAGCCCTGGCTCCAGCAGCGCGGCCTCAACCCGTAGCGGACCCTCCGCCGGGGCCCCGGAGCCCGGAGGCGGGCGGAGCCCCCGGAGCCCCCCGGGCAGCCCCGGAAGCAGTGCGGAGCCCCCGGTCGTACGCGACGACCGGGGGCTCCGTCACGACGTCTCACTCCTCCGCAGGCAGCTGCGCCAGGTACGCGTCGATCTCCTCCGGGCCCGGCTCCGGCGCCAGCTCCGGGAACTCCTCCACCAGCAGCCGCGGCAGCCCCGGCACCGTCCACACCCCGAACAGGTCGAGCGCCGCGTCGACCGCCGCTTCCTCGAACTGCCCGAAGTCACCGGTCAGTTCGTCCGGCATCGGCCGGCCGAGCGCGTTCAGCTCGGCCAGGTTGCGGTAGCTGCGCCGCATCAGGCCCTGCTCCAGCAGCCGCCGCGCGCCGTCCGTGGCCATGCCGACCGACAGCACCCGGCCCGGTCCCCAGCCCTGCTCGTCCGGCTCGTCCAGCCAGCCGGCCGGCGCCAGCGCCTCGTACGCGGCCAGCCGCTCCTCCTCGGCGAGCTCCCCGAAGCCGGCCAGCCAGTCCCGCACCGCCGCCCCGTCCGTGACGTCGACCCCGTACGCGTGCAGCAGCAGCGTGTACAGCCGGGGCCAGGTCACCAGGTCGGCGCGGCGCAGCAGCCCGGCCGCGACCTCGCCCTGCCACTCGGCCTCCGCGTGCAGCCGCTCCTGGCGCTTGGCGTTGAGCCGCCGGGCCGCCCGCTGGTGGTCGATCAGCAGCCGGACGGCGTCGCCGTACGCGAGCGGGTCCTCCTCGGGCAGGGGTTGGACGTACAGGTGGAGCCGCTCGTACAGCAGGTGCTCCACCGCGTCGGAGGTCAGTTCGGGCCAGCCGTCGTGCATCCTGCTCCCGCCCAGCTCCAGCAGCGCCAGCACCGCGCGCAGCGGCCCCTCGGCCACCGGCGTGCGGCCCTGCTCGGCCGCCCAGGCGAGCAGGTCGGCGGCCCTGGTGCGCGGGGCGAGCCGCAGGTCTTCGTCGTTCATAGTCCGAACGGTAGTCGCCGGGGGCCGGTAGGGTCGGCAGCCATGGTCCCCGTACGACTCGTCGGCCCCCGGCTGGCCATGCGCGAGTACCACCACACCGACGGCGACGTGGACGCCCTGCACGCGCTGTTCGGCGACCCGGAGGTCACCCGCCACCTGCCCTTCGAACCCTGCGACCGCGAGTCCTGCGCCGACCAGATCGAGCTCTACCTGGAGGAGGCGATGGCCGAGGAGCGGGACACCTACCGGCTCGCCGTCACCAGGCTCGTCGACGCCGAGGACCCGCAGGACGCGACGCCGATCGGGCACGCCTCGCTCACGCTCGGGACGTACCGCTCCGCCCACCTCGGCTACGTCCTCGGCCGCGCGTCCTGGGGCCACGGCTACGCGGGCGAGATCACCGGCCTGCTCTGCGACTTCGCCTTCCGGACCCTGGACCTGCACCGGCTGGCGGCCCGGGTCGACGTGGACAACACGGCCTCCGCCAGGGTGCTCACCAAGCTCGGGTTCCGGCTGGAGGGGCGGGCGCGGCAGGACCGGTTCAAGGACGGCGCCTGGTCCGACTCGTACCGCTACGCGCTGCTCGTCGACGAGTGGCCGGGCCCGACCGGCTGAACCGGGCGAGCGGCCTGCGCCGAGCCGGCCCGCGGCCGGCCGGCGACCGGCGGGCCCGCGGGCGGGGGGTTAACCCCACCCCCGATCCGCCAGGCCTCCGGATGCCCCCCGACCCACCGGTCCGGCCAGACTGTACGACGTCAGCGAACGCGGACGACCGTCAGGACGAGGGCCGGGGGCCGGGACATGAGCAGCAGCCGAAGCACGCTGGAGCACGCGGGGGACCTCGTGGGCGGATACGGCGACGACCCGTTCGCCGACGAGCCGCGCGCCGACCGAGCCCGCCGGACCGAGCGGCCGCCCGTCTTCTGGGCGGCGCCGTTCTCCGCGCACTACTACCGCGAGATCGGCTACGTGCTCAGCGGCCTGCCGGTGGCGATCGCCGGCTTCACCGTCGCGATCACCCTGTTCTGCCTCGGCCTGGGCACCTTCGTCACCGCCCTCGGCCTGCCGGTGCTGGCCGGCCTGACCGCCGCCGGCCGCGGCTTCGGCCGGCTGGAGCGGGCCCGGGCGCGCGGCATGCTGGCCCTGGACGTCCCCGGCCCGAAGCCGGTGCGCCCGGTCCGTCCGGGCGCCTGGGGCGCGATCACCGCGCGGCTGGCGGACGGCGCGGGCTGGAAGGCCGCGCTGCACCAGGTGGTGATGTTCCCCTGGGCGGTCTTCAGCTTCGCCATGACGCTGGTGTTCCTGCTGGTCGGCTGGGCGATGGCGCTCTACCCCGTCTACCACTGGGTGTTCCCGACCTACACCGACTGGCGCGGGTACAAGCTGTTCGACTACACCGACGGCCACCACGTCCAGCACGTCTACTACATCGAGGGGATGTGGCAGATCGCCGGGTTCTCGCTGGTCGGGGTGGTGCTGGTCTTCCTCACCGCGCAGCTGGTCCGTGGCCTGACCAACGTCAACCGGGCCGCCGCCCAGGGCCTGCTGGGCCGCTGAACACCGCCGTCGGCGACGGGCCGACCACCGGGCCCCGGCCCCGTCCGCACTCCGGATGCGGCCGGGGCCGCCGCGTGTTCGGATGACCGGGTGGCCGTCGCAGGCATTCCCCCCGAACCCCCGGACGTTCTGGTCACCTCCCGTCCGCTGGACGAGTACTGCGCCTTGTTCGACCTCACCCGGGCCCAGCTCGCCGCCCTCCCCGGGCCGCTGCTGGACTGCCCCGGCGGCGCGGCCGGCCTGGCCGCCGAGGCGCGCGGACTGGGCTGCCGGGTGATCGCCGCGGACCCGGCGTACGCGCTGCCGCTGCCGGTGGTCGCGGACCGCGCCCTGACCGCCCGGGCGGCGATGGCCGGCGCGATGGCCGCCCGCCCGTTTCTCTACCCCTCGCCGCTCCCGCACCGGCCCGAGCGCTACCTGCGCAGCTGGGACCGGGCCCGCCTGCTGTTCGCCGCCGACTCGGCCGCGCACCCGCAGCGCTACGTGGCCGCCGCGCTGCCCAGGCTGCCTTTCGCGGACGGCACCTTCGCCCTCACCCTGAGCTGCTACCTGCTCTTCGCCTATCCCGAACTCTTCGATCCGGAGCGCCAGTTGGCCGCCCTGATCGAACTGGTCCGGGTCACCTCGCAGGACGGCGAGGTCCGGGTCCAGCCGCTGCACGACGGGCACGGCCGCCGCTGCGGGCACCTCGACCCGCTGCGGTACGCGCTCGGCGAGTGCCGGATCGCCAGTGAGGTCCGCCGCTTCCCCCGCGCGGAGGACGGCCGCACCCGTCGCGTCCTGGTGCTGAGGGCGGCCGACCGCCGCCGCCGAGCCGGAATGTAATGGTCATTCATGGGTGTCACTCCTATACTAGCCGCATGAGCGAGATCACGATCCGGCGGGCCGGAGCAGCCGACGCCGACCGGCTCACCGAGCTGATCCAGGCCTCCGCCGCCTACCGCGGCGCCTACGCCGCCATGATCGACGGCTACCGGGTGACACCCGACTACCTCGCCCGGCACGAGGTGCGGATGGCCGTCGACGGCGCCGACGACCGACTGCTCGGCTTCTACGCGCTGATCCGCGAACCGGCCGAACTGGACCTGATGTTCGTCGCCGACCCGGCCCAGGGACTCGGCATCGGACGGCAGCTGATCACGGACATGCTCGACCGTGCCCGGGTCACGGGGATCAGCGCGGTCAAGGTCGTGTCCCACCCGCCCGCCGAGCCCTTCTACCTGCGGATGGGCGCCGAGCGCACCGGCACCAGGCCGCCGCAGCCCAAGACCCCCTGGGAACAGCCCGAACTGCGCTTCACCGTCTAGGAACCGCCCCCGGCGGGACCTGCGCCCCCGGCGCCTCCGGCCGGACCTGCGTCCCCGGCCGGTACGGCAGGGCCGGACGGCTGCGCCGGGACGAAGGCCGTCACCTGGAGCCGGGACAGGATCTTCTCCGCCAGCCAACTGCGGTCCGACGCGTACGGAATGCCCCGCGGATCGACCAGCTGCGCCGCCACCGCGTCCCGCAGCCGCTGCGCCCCGGCGGCCGGCAGCCGGGAGAGCAGCCCCCGGGCGGCCAGCAGCGCGTGGTACTGCTCGAAGCCCGACCGCGGGTGCTCGATCGCCTCCAGCACGCTCGCCAGGTCCGCCAGCGCCGGGTCGCCCTGCATCAGCGCGAGCGCCTGGATCCGCCGCCCCTCTGAGCCGTCCGCGAAGAGGTCCCGCACCTGGTCGGCGGTCAGCGCCGAACGCCGGGCGGTCGAGCGGACCTCGGCCACCACGCCCTCCGGCCCGGCCGGTGAGCCCGCGGCGGGCGGCAACTGCCCGGCCAGCGCGGCGGGGTGCTCCGCGCTGCCGCCCAGCAGCCCGAGCTGCTGCATCGCGCGGACCCGCAGGTCGTCCGCACCCACCTTGTCGCCGTGCCGGTCGCGGTCCTGCCCGGCGAGGAAGAGGTCGAGGGCGCGGTCGGCGTCGTTCAGCACCTGCGGCAGCGCGAGCCTGGTCACCAGCCAGCCCGCCAGGAAGCCGAGGACCAGGAAGTAGAGCACCAGCGCCGCCGCGAACGGCACCGCGGCGTCACCACCGCCGAGCACGGGCGCCAGCGCCGTCCCGAGTCCGTGCAGCCGCTCGCCGAGCGAACCGAGCTGGGTCAGGCCGACGCCCAGCAGCACCTTTGTCAGCCAGTCCGAGACCTGCTCCAGATTGGTGTTCGGCACGTACGAGCCCTGCGGCTGCTCCGAGCCGCCGCGCACCCGGGGCACCCCGAACAGGAAGCCCAGCCCGCCGCCGAGCACCGCCGAGGCGCCGGCCGTCACCAGTCCGCCGCCGAGCGCCTGCCAGACGTGGTCCCGGCCGAGCGCGAACAGCAGCAGCCCGGCCAGCCCCGTCCCGGCCAGTACTGCGGCGGCACCCCGCTGCGCCGTCCGTAGCGCCGGACCGCCGCCCGGCCGTCGCGCCTTCGCCATCGCCATCCCCTACCCCCTGTGCCCGTGCCGCTCCGCTCCGGAACTCCGCGCCGACTCTAGTGCCGGGGCCCCACCACGAGAACGTCCCGGGCGCGCCCCGGCTACGACACGGGGAGCAGCGACCTGCGGAGCACCGATGGGCATCCCCGGTCGAGACACGGGGGAGAAACGCAGACGACCCGCGGGCTGCTCCTCCGCGCCGGCCCGTGCACTGGCCAGGCGCCGAGGCACCGGGGATGTACCGGTGAGCCCGCGGGCCGGGTGACTGCTGTGGATTTCGCCTGCCGGAGGCCGTGGGCCTCACCCTGCGCAGGCAGGGGCGGCTCTAGCGAGCAGCCACCTCACGCATCCCGAAAGAACTCAACTCAGGATCACCTCCTTTCAGTGTGCCGCCACGATAGGCAGCCCACCGGCGGGAGGGCAACGGATTAAATCGCGGCCCTCGGCGGGGCGGTCCGCAGCCGGCCCCGGAACCGCCCGGGGAACGCGAAAGACCCGGAGGAAAAATCCTCCGGGCCTTTCGGCTACTGAGTAGCGGGGACAGGATTTGAACCTGCGACCTCTGGGTTATGAGCCCAGCGAGCTACCGAGCTGCTCCACCCCGCGTCGGTGAACACAACAATACGTGGAAGTCGCCGCAATGGGAAATCCGTTCTCCGGCCGCCCCCGGTGCGGGGTCCCGGGCGGCCCGCCGGGGGCCTCAGGCCGCCCCGACGGAGTGCCCGGCGGTTCCCCGCCCGCCCCGTGCCGCGCGCCGGTCCGGGCGGGCGGCACGGGCCGAGCGGGCCCTCGCCCAGGCCGCGAAGCAGACCAGTGCGACGAAGCAGGGCACCATCAGCACCGCGTACACCACCAGGAAGCCGTCCGTGCCGAGGTCGGCGGCCGCGTTCCAGGTGCCGTGCAGCACCATCGCCGCCAGCAGCCCGGCCGGTGCGGCCAGCCGGGCGAGCCGGCGCCGGCCGGTGGTCAGGGCGACGGCCAGACCGATGCCGGTGAGCGCGGTGAACAGCGGGTGGGCGAACGGGGAGAGCAGGGCGCGCAGCACGAAGGTCTGCACGGTGCCGTCGAAGTCGCGCAGGCTGGGCGGATCGCCGAGGCCGATGCTGTCCAGTCGCTGCCGCTGGTCGCTGGTGAAGGCCCGCCCCAGGTAGAGGACGTTCTCGGTGAAGGCGAAGCCGCACGCGGTCATCCCGCCGAGCACCACCCCGGCGGCCAGGGTGCGGGGCCGGGAGCGGCGGTGCGGCGCTCCGCCGGACGGCGGGGCCGGGCGGAGGTAGGGCAGCGGCCGCAGGTACGGGCGCAGCCGGCCCCGGGCGTGCGGTCCGACCGGGCGGCGCCGGTACGGGCGGGGGCACCGGGGCTCGGGCGACCTGCGCAGCAGCGGCGCGCAGGGGCGCCCGGTGCGGCGGCCCCGGCAGCGCAGTCGTCGGCCGAACGGCAGCAGCAGCACCAGCAGCGCGGTGGCCTTGGCGGTCTCCTCGATCACCGGGGTGGCGAGCCCGGCGCCGAGCAGTTCGCCGAGCCGCCCCTGGTGCCTGGTCAGGTAGTCGGCCGTCCAGTTGTTGGCGAGGATGGCGACGGTCGTGGCGGCGCAGGCGCCCCAGCCGAGGCAGAACACGGTGTGCCGCAGCGGCACCCGGGCGGTGAGGTTGAGCCAGGCCAGTCCGCCCAGGACGAAGGGCAGCGGCACCATCGCCAGGCCCAGCCCGACCAGCAGCCCGACGGTGCCGGTCTGCCGCTGGACCAGGTGCAGGATCAGCACCCCGCAGCCGATCAGGGTGAGGACGGCGGTCGCGGTGACCGAGGAGAGCGCCACGGAGCGGCGGCGGCCCGGCGGCCGGCCGGTGGCGGGGGCGTCCGCGGCCGCCGGCGGCGGTCCGCCCGGCCGGGGCAGCAGGCGGCGGTCCCGGCGCTTCCGGGGGCCCGGGATGGTCCGGGTGTCGCCGGTGCGCGGGACCGTCTCCGGTGCGTCGGCGGCGACCTGAACAGCCGTCCGGACAGTCCGGGCGGTCGGCCGGGACCCGCCGCCGGACGGGCTGCCCATGCGGCACAGGGTAGGCCACGGCGGCGGTCCGCCGGGAGGACTCGGGACGAACCGTCCGCCCGGGGCGCGTCGGCGCGGTCGCCGTGCGGCCGCCGTTCGAACGGCGGCCGGAGGGTCAGCGGCGGCGGAACAGCAGGTCGTGGACCACGTGGCCCTTGGCGATCCCGGCCCGTTCGAACTTGGTGACCGGACGCCACTGCGGTCGCGGTGCGTAACCGGGGATGCTGCCGTCCGGGTGGTCGGCGGGCTCCAGCCAGCCGGTCCCGTCACCCTCGGGGTGCAGGTTCTCCAGCTCCGGCGAGGCGGACAGCACCTCCAGCATCTGCTCCGCGTACGGCTCCCAGTCGGTGGCGCAGTGCACCAGCGCGCCGGGGGCGAGCCGGGGCAGCACCAGGTCGAGGAAGCCGGACTGCACCAGCCGGCGCTTGTGGTGCTTGGGCTTGGGCCACGGGTCGGCGAAGAAGACCCGCAGACCGGCCAGCGAGGCGTCCGGGATCATGTCGCGCAGCAGGATGACCGCGTCGCCGGCGGCGGTCCGGACGTTGTCCGAGCCGTCGCGCTCCAGCAGCCCGAGCAGGTTGCCGTGGCCCGGGGTGTGCACGTCGGCGGCGAGGATGCCCATGGCCGGGTCGGCGGCGGCCATCGCGGCGGTGGTCTCGCCCATGCCGAAGCCGATCTCCAGCGTCACCGGCAGCTCGCCGAACAGCTCCCGCAGATCGAGCGGGGTGCCGTCGATCGGGATGCCGTACGTCTCCCAGCTCCGGTCCAGCGCGCTCGCCTGGGCGTTGGTCATCCGGCCCCGGCGCGGCTGGAAGCTGCGGATGCGGCGTTCCCGGTGCTGGGCCTCGGTGGCCTTGTGCGGGTACATCGGCGCGGGGTAGGCGGCCGGTGCCGCGGACATCCGGGCGGACGGCGAGGGCTGGGGGATCGGGGCGGTGGCAGTCACAATCCCCCGAGTCTACGGGGCCGCGCGGGGCGCCCGACGGGGTGTGTGACGGGGTTCATCCGGGGTCCGGTGACGCGGCCGGGCCGTCCGCTCCCGGTGCCCGGTCCGCCTGCTTCCGGTGCCCGGGCCGCCCGCTCCCCGGGCCCGCGGTGGCCGCTGTCGTCGCCGGTCCGTCCGCCCCCGCGCCCGGTCATCCGCCCGCCTCCAGGGCGGCCAGCGCCCGTCGGGCCACCTCCCGGCCGATCGGCAGCGAGGCCGTCGCGGCGGGGGAGGGGGCGTTCAGCACGTGCACCGCGCGGCGGGGGGAGCTCGGGTCGGCCGGGTCGAAGCCGGCGAAGGCGAAGTCGTCCAGCAGCGAGCCGTCCCGGGCCACCGCCTGGGCCCGCACCCCGGCGGTGGCGGGCACCAGGTCCTCGGCGGAGACGGCGGGCAGCAGCCGCTGCACGGCCGCGGTGAACGCCCGCTTGGACAGTGAGCGGTGCAGCTCGCCGAGTTCGTACCGCCAGTGCCGGCGGGCGATCCGCCAGGTACCGGGGAAGGCCAGGGTCCCGCCCAGGTCGCGAGGGCTGACGGTGCGCCGGTCGTACCCCTCGCGGGCCGTCGCGGGCACCGCGTTCGGGCCGACGTGGACGTCCCCGTGGACGCCCCGGGTGAGGTGCACGCCGAGGAAGGGAAAGGCCGGGTCGGGCACCGGGTAGACCAGGCCGCGCACCAAGTCCCTCCGCTGCTCGGTCAGTTCGTAGTACTCGCCGCGGAACGGCACGATCCGCACGCCGGTCTCGTCCCCGGCCAGCCGGGCGATCCGGTCGCTGTGCAGCCCGGCGCAGTTCACCAGCACCCGGCAGCGCAGCTCGCCGGTGGCGGTGCCCACCGTCACCGCGTCCCGGCGCCGGGCCACCGTCCGGACCCCGCTGCCGGTCCGCAGGTCGGCGCCGGCCTCCCGGGCCAGCCGGGCGTAGGCGGCGGCGACGGCCGGGAAGTCGCAGATGCCGGTGGTGGCGACGTGCAGTCCGGCGATGCCGGTCACCTCCGGTTCGTACCGGGCGATCCCGGCCCGGTCCAGTTCGGCGACGGGGATGCCGTTCGCCCGCCCGCGCTCCGCCAGCGCCGCCAGCCGGGGCAGTTCGGCGGCGCCGGTGGCCACGATCAGCTTGCCGGTCACCTCGTGCGGGACACCCTGCTCGCGGCAGAACGCCACCAGTTCGGCGGCGCCCGCGACGGCGTACCGGGCCTTGTACGAGCCGGGGCGGTAGTAGACGCCGCTGTGGATCACTCCGCTGTTGCGCCCGGTCTGGTGCGTCGCGAAGCCGGACTCCTTCTCCAGCAGCGCGACCCGCGCCCCCGGCCGCGCCCGGGTCAGCGCGTACGCCGTGGCCAGTCCGACGATCCCGCCGCCCACCACCAGCACGTCGACCTCGTCCGCCACCGCAAGCTCCTCGCCTCGCCCGGCCGCCCCGCCGCCGATGCTGCCACGGCGGCCCGCACGGGTCGAGGGCGCGAACGCTGCGCGCCGCGACGCCGGACGGCCGGGAAGGGACCACCCCCGTGGATCCCTTCCCGGCCGCCGGCCGGACCGACGGCCTCACCGGCCGCCGGTCCTGCTACTCCTCCCAGGGCCAGTGGGCGTTCGCCCCGGCCTCCAGGAGGGGGATGAGGCGGAAGGCCGCGTCGCTCAGGCCGCCGAAGGTGTGGCGGTGCGCCCCGCCACTGGCGCCGTGGGCCGGGGCGTAACCGGCCAGGTTCCAGGTGTAGACGGGGACGCGGGCGGGGACGGCGGCGAGCGGGTCGCCGCCCCAGTGGTTCGGCCCGGTCTGCTCGTCGGTGACGATCACGACCCGGTCGTGGCCCCGGTAGTGGGTGCGGACGGCCTCGGCGGTGTTGGTGCCCCCGAGGCTGGAGAAACGGTCCAGCACCCGCAGCACCGCCTCGCCCCGGCCGACCTCGACCACCCGGCTGGTGGTGCCGAACTCGACCAGGTCCGCCTCGGCGGCGCGGACCTTCAGCGCGGTGCCGAAGATCGCTGCCGAGTCGGCCCGGTTGAGCTCGGTCGGGCCGCCGGACCGGTCGAACATCGAACCGGAGCGGTCCACCAGGACCAGCGTCCGGCCCGGCAGCTCCGGTACGTTGGCCAGCGAGTGGCCGAGCGCGGTCTCCAGCGCGTGCCCCCAGCGCAGCGAGGGCGCGTGCCGGTACGCGGACAGGTAGCGGAACGGGAACTGGCGCGAGCGCCGCACCTCGCCCCGGTCGGAGATCCGGCGGCACACCTCGGCCGCGACCGCGTCCGACACCCCGGCCCGGTCGAAGTTGCGCAGGTTGCGCACCAGCGCCATCGGGCCCATCGACGGGATGACCGCCTCCCAGACCGGCGCGTCCAGCGGCCCCCGCAGCCAGCCCGCCAGCGCCTCCCAGGTCAGCCCGGCGGCGGCCAGCCGCTCGGCGCCGTCCTCGGCCGTCACCGCGTCCCGACGCTCCTCGACGGGCAGCGCGAGCAGTTCGCGGTTCGCGGTCAGCAGCGGGTCGGCTGCGGGCGGGACGGCCTCCTCCGGCCGGTGCCGGCGGTCCAGCGCGTACGCGAACAGGGAGCCCTGCCACGGCTTGTCCGGGTCCGGCGAGGGGTGGGTCAGTTCGATCACGTCGCCGAAGCGGTAGCCCTTGCCCGCGGTGTCGTACTTGAGCAGCGAGCGGGCGTCGTAGAGGCGGCGGACGGCGTCCGCGACGCCGCGCTTGAGCGGCTTGGGCAGCGCCCGGCCGTAGCGCGAGGTCCAGTAGGCGAGCAGCTCGCCGGGCTCGTCGGCGCGCCGCAGCACCGCCGCGACGGCCTGCCGGGAGTGCCCGTGGGCGCCCGCGTCGAGCCGGGCCCGGGTGAACTCGGCGGCGCCCACCAGGGCCGCGGTGCGCATGTGCGCGCCGTAGCGCAGCCAGCGCAGCAGACCGAGGGTCCACTCCGGTTCGGCGACGGCGAGTTCGCGCACGAGCGCGGTGTAGCGGTCGTCGCGGTCGCCGCCGTGCTCGTAGTAGGTGTCCTTGCCGACCATGTTGGCCACCGCGAGCAGGAACAGCTCGGACTTGCGGTCGCGGACGTGGCCGACGCCGCCGTTGTGGTTGCGGGTGAGCTGTCCGGTCGTGGCCACCGGCGAACTCGGACCCGCCTTGCTCTTGCGAATGTTGAACCTGGACATGCGACAGCCCCCCTCGGCGTGCTGGTGTCAGTGGGAGGGAGGCATGCTGCGTCCGGGGTGCCCGAGATCGTGCCGACCGTGGGACGGTCGACGTCGGCGGAGGTGTATGCCTTGTGCTCTACCCGATTGAGCCAGCGGCCGAGCTCGCGCACGGCACGCCCGGGACTCGAACCCGGAACCGCAAGATCCGAAGTAACCCCCGCCTGCGCACCGGGCACTCCGGAGCGCGCTGCCTCCCGAGATCAGGTCGGCGGCGGTGTTTCGCGGGCTCGAACCGCTACGCCGGAGAACCGGCGTCTACCAGAAGTAACCGCTGCCGTCGCACCGGGAGGTGCGGACGAACTATTCACGTGTAAGTGTCCGGAGTTCAAGACGGCTGAGGTGACGTAGCTGCTCTGGCCACTGAGCTACACCGGCCCGAAGCCGGTGACGGGATTCGAACCCGCGACCTGCCCATTAGGAGTGGAAGTAACCTCTGCCTGCGCACCCGGACGAGAGAGACCCTAGCCAGGCCCCTCCCGCCGTCGCACCTCATTTATCGTCAGGCCGTCCTGCGCCGTCCGGACCGTCGTTCACCGCCCTGGCTGCCCTGGCTGCGCTGCTGCCCTGGCCGTCCGGGCCCGCCGCCGTTCACGCCGGGGCGACGATCACCGCCCGCGCCCGCTCGGCCAGCTCCCGCACCCGGCGCTCGCCGTGGAACGGCTCCAGGCGCCGCAGCATCTCCACCACGTACTCCCGGCTGCGCTGCGAGGAGATCCGGCCGGCCACCTCGACGGCGCGTTCGCCCGCGGCGACCGCGGCGTCCAGGTTGCCCGCCTCCGCCTCGGCCATCGCCGAGACCACCAGCCGCAGGCCGTGCGAGCGGACGAAGCCCTCGGTGGGCGTGGCCAGCGCCTCGCGGGTGAACTGCCGGACCTTGGAGGGCACTCCGAGGTCGCGGAAGCACTCGGCGGCGTCGGCGGCGAGCCGGTCGTAGGCGTAGAAGTCGATCCACGCCGGATCGGGATCCCCGGCGCGCGCTCGTTCGAGTGCGCTCTCCGCCGCTCCGAGCGCCGTCGCACACGCTGCCGCGTTGCGGGCCTTGGCCTGGGCCCGGGCCTCCACCAGGTGGAAGAAGCTCATGGTGCGGGCGGTGGCCAGACCCCGGTTGCGTTCCAGCGCGGCCTGCGCCAGGTCGACCGCCTCCTCGGCGAAGCCCCGGTAGCCGGCCTGCAGGCTCATCGAAGCCAGCACGTAGCCGCCGAGCGGCACGTCCGCGCCGGCCCGGGCGAGCCGCAGGGCCTGGATGTAGTACCGCTGGGCGGCCTCGTGCTGCCCGGTGTCGAAGGCCATCCACCCGGCCAGCCGGGTCAGTTCGGCCGTCGCGCCGAACAGCGCCCGGCCGACCGCGTCGCTGTACGAGGCCAGCAGCAGCGGCGCCGCCTCCACCCGCAGGCACTCCGGCACCATCGACGAACGCCAGTCCCCGCCACCGTACTTGGAGTCCCAGCGGCGGGCCTCCTGGGCGGCCTCGCGGAGCTTGGCGGCGTCCGAGTGGCCGACCCGGTAGGAGGACGTGTCGCTCGGGGAACGCGGCACCTCGCGGGCCACCGAGCCGTCCGCCGGGGCGATCAGCCAGCGGGAGACGGGCGTCGCGTAGGCGGCGACCGAGAAGGTGCCGGCCAGGCTGTCGCTCCACCGGCCGCCGCCGGGGCCCCGGCGCAGGTCGAGGTCGACCCGCCACAGGTCGGTCGCGGAGCGGACCGCCTCGGCGACGTCGCGCGGGAAGGCCAGGCCGAGTTCGGGCGCCGGGTCGGTGTCGCCCAGGCCGATCTCCTCCAGCGGGACGGGCCGGCCGAGCTTGCCGCCGATCGCGGTGGCGATCAGGTGCGGCACGGGCCCCTGGGGGACCATGCCCTTGCTCACCCAGCGGGCCACCGAGGTCTTGTCGTACCGCAGGGTCAACCCGCGTTGCGCGCCGAGGTCGTTGACCCGGCGGGCCAGCCCGGCGTTGCTGATCTGGGCGAGGGTCAGGAGCGTGCCGAGCCGTTCGTTCGGTCCACGGGGGCTGACGGTCATGGTGGCGGCTGCACCTCCTGCGGCCTTGTGCGCGGGGCCCGGGCGGCACCGGGCCGTAGCTGCAGTACCTAGAGTAGTCGGACGCGTTCCGACGGTTAAGAGGTCCCATTCCGGATGGCGGGATCGCGCACTCGCCGGTGCCGCACGGGGGTTGGTCCGGACCACTCGGATCCGGCCGATCGGCCCGCGCGCCGGAGCGTTGTGCTCCGGTCCCGTGTTCACATGCGCCCGGCCGTGCCCCCTGGCCCGACCGGCTGGTCGGCGATTCGCTGGTGGTCGTGGGTCGGCCCGCCGTCGAGGACCCGGCGGGCCGGGTGATGCCGCCGCCTCGATCCCCGCGGGCGGCGGTGAAGTCCGGGAGGGCATGCGGATGCCCTCCCGGGCCGGGCGACGCCTTTCGGCCATCTCGCGATGCCCATGCCAAGGCGGCCCGCGGGCGGTCCGGGCCGGGGAGGGGAAGGCCCGGCCCGCCCGGTTCCGCCGCCCGCCGGACACCGCCCCGCCCACCGCCGGCCGCCCGCCGGACACCGCCCCTGCCCACCGTCGGCCGCCCGCCGGACACCGTCGCGCCCCGCCCCGGGCCGGTCACCCCGAACCGGAACCCGCAACACCGGCCACGGTGACGCCGAGCGGTGGCACGATGTCCCTGACGACGCGTCGGGCTCGCGGGGCACGTCGGGACGCGCGCGGGCCGCCACGGCACACCCCACCCGGCCGCCCGCCCGGCGGCGGACGCGCCGCGCGGATGCAGGTCCTCGTCCGGTGGAGGCACGATGCGGTGGCTGACGGGCTGGTGCACGGGCGCGGCCCGGGCGGGTGCACCCGTGCACGAGGGGTTCGGCGCGGTCGCACCGATCGCCGCGCGCCCCCTGTGGGGCGGCCCCGACCCGCTCTGGGCCGTCGGCGACTGGCGCCCCGAGGAGATCCGCCTGGCCACCCTCCGCCCAGGCGCGCCCGCGGTGGTCCGCACCGGGCCCACCGCTCCCGACCCGGTCGAGGACACCCCCGCCACCACCCGGCTCGCCGTCCTCGGCCACTGCGGCGCCACCGACGCCGAACTCGCCGCCGGTCTCGCCGCCGCCCGCGGCGGCGCCGTCCGCCACCTGACCGCCTGGCCCGGCAGCTACACCGTCGTGCTGCGCTCCGGCACCCGCTCCACCCTGCTGCTCACCGACCTCGCCGGCGCCCGGCCCGTGTTCCACACCCCCTGGGGCAACGGCATCGCCTACGCCACCGCCGCCCTGCCGCTGGCCGACCTGGTCGGCGCCCCGCTGGACACCGGCCACCTCGCCGCCCGCCTCGCCTGCCCCGAGTCCCCCGAGGCGCTCGGCACCGGCACCCCGTACCTGGGCGTCCAGCAGGTGCCGCCCGGCCACGTGCTCGGGATCCGCGGCGGCCGTCCGTACCTGTCCGCCTACGACGGTCCGGCCTCCGCCGAGCAGCCCCGCGACGAGGCGCCCGCCGTCCGCGAACTCACCCGCGCCCTGCTGGAGTCCGTCCGCTCTCGGGTCCGCACCACCGCACCGGTCCCCGACCCCGCCGGCCGGGCCCGGCTCGGCGTCGACCTCTCGTACGGCACGGCCTCCGCCACCGTCGCCCTGCTCGCCGCCGCCGTCCCGCTGCCACCGGTGCCCGCGGCGACCGTCCCGGCCCGCAGGACGGCGGGGGTCGACGCCGCGCCGGGGGCCGCGGAGGCCGCAGCGGCCACCTGGGCCAGGAACGGCGCGGTCAAGGGCTCTTGGGCCCGCGCCGCGCCCCGGGCCCCCGCCGCCCCCGAACAACTGGCTGCCGTCACGCTCGGCGAGACCGAGCCCCCGGCCACCCTCGCCCTCGCCCCCGACACCCCGCGACTGCGGCACACCGTGCTCGACCCCGACCCCGGCACCCTCCCGTACGCCGGCCTGCGCACCGACCCGCAGGCCGGCCGGCTCACCGACGAACCCGGGCCCGAACTCGTCGCCGCCGCGCGGGCCGAGGCCCGCTTCGACGCCGGCGGCACCGACCACCTCACCGGCTACGGCGCCCGCCAGGTCCTCGACGGCCACCCGGCCCGCCTCGCCGACCTCATCCGGGCCGGCCGCCCGCGTGAACTGCTGTCCCCGGTCGCCGCGCTGGCCGGGGCCGACCGGGCCGCCGCGGGCGTCCTGACCGGAGCGCTGCGCACCCCGCTCACCGTGGTCCTGGCCGCCCACCGGCTCTCCCGGGTCCGCTACGCGGAGGCGCTGGACGAGGCCGCCGCCAGACTGACCGCCCGCCACGTCCCGGACGGCGGCGGGACGGCCGGGAGCCGTTCGGCCGTCGACCTCGCCTGGTGCGTGCCCGGACCGGCGGCCCGCTGGCTCTCCGACGAGGCACTCTCCTCGGTGGCCCTGCGACTCCGGGTGGCGGCGCGCAAACCGGCGCCCGACGAACACCCCGGCGCGCACCGAGCCCGGCACGCCCTCTACCGTCAGGCGCGCTCCTTCCGCACGCTCGTCCACGCCGCCGAACAGCCCGGCCAACGGCTGCACGCACCCTTCCTCGACAACCAGGTCGTCCGCGCCGCCCGGCTGCTCCCCGACGACGTCCGCCTCCAGCCCGGCGCCCGGCACGCCCTGCTGCGTGCCGTCCTCACCGGTGCCGGCCGTACCGACCTGCCCCCGGACTGGGGCCGCGGCCCCCGACCCGACCGCACCGCCCCCGCCCGCGCGGGCCTGCGCCTCGCCGCCGACGGCCTCGCCGAACTCTTCGACGCCCCCCTCCTCGCCGAAGCCGGCCTCATCGACCTCCCCGCCGTCCGGGCCGGCCTCGCCCGCTCCGCCGATCCCCTCTCCCCGGCCGCCCTCGCGGGCCTCGCCGACCTCGTCTCCACCGAGCTCTGGCTCCGCCGCGTCCGCGCCCGCCGCCACGGCGCCTGCTGGACCGGGCTCCCGCACCCCGAGCCCCCGGCGCTCGGTCCCTGACAGCCGGGACGCGCCCCCGGGCGCCCGTCGCCTCCTCTCGGCGCGGTGGCGGCCGCGGCGTCGGCGGGGCGGGCCATGATGGCGGGGTTGTGGATCCCGGGCGAGGAGGGTGTGCGGTGGCCGGTGGGAGCGCGGGGCGGGACGTGCCCGTGGTGCTGTCGGTGCTCGGGCGGCCGCCGACGGGGCGGCCGGCGGGGGTGCTGGCGGCGTGCGACGGGTCGGACGGGTCGCTGTGGGCGCTGGACCGGGCGATGACGGAGGCCGAGCTGTTCGGCCTGCCGCTGTACGTGCTGGCCGTGGTGAACCCGGCGCCGGCCGGCTACCCGCCGGGCATGGCGGAGCTGGTGCGGGAGAGCGTGGAGACGCTGGTCGAGAGCACGGCGGACGGGCTGCGCCGCTCGGTGACCGCCGTGCAGCGGCAGCGCCCCGCCCCGTTCGAGGGGCAGATGTCGCTGCACGTGGTGCTGGGCAACGTCATCGAGGTGCTGCTGGAGGCGGCGACCCGGCAGCACACGCTGGTGGTCGGCACCCGGGGCAACGGGGGGTTCGCCCGGCTGCTGCTGGGCTCGGTGAGTTCTGCGCTGGTGCACCACGCGGCGTGCCCGGTCCTGGTGGTCCCGGCGCCGCCCGCGGGGTGAACCGGCAGGTCAGGGAGTTGTCGGGAATGTACCGAGATGGTTCATCGTTCACCCATCTCGTCCACTTCTGACAAGACGCCCCCTGGAGACCCCCGCATGAAGGTCGAGATCTGGTCCGACATCGCCTGCCCCTGGTGCTACATCGGCAAGCGCCGCTTCGAGCAGGCCCTCGCGGACTTCCCGGGCCGGGAGCAGGTCGAGGTCGTCTACCGCCCGTACCAGCTGGTCCCGGACGCCCCCGCGACGGCGAGCCCGCACCGCGCCTGGCTGGCCGACCGCTACGGCCCGCAGTCCGTGGCGATGGACGCCCGGGTGGCCGAGCTGGGCCTGGCCGAGGGCATCACGTACGACTTCGACGCCGCACTGCACGCCAACACCCTCCTGGGCCACCGCCTGCTGCACCTCGCCGAGGCCGAGTACGGCGCGGCGGTCCAGGGGCGGCTGAAGGAGGCGCTGCTCAAGGCGCACTTCACCGACGGCGTCGACGTCGGCGACCGCGCCGCCCTGGCCGACGTCGCCGTGGCGGCCGGTCTGGACCGGGACCGGGTGACCGCCTACCTGGCGGGCGACGAGGGCACCGCCGAGGTCGAGGCCCAGCTGGCCGAGGGCCGGGAGCTCGGCATCAGTGCCGTGCCGACCTTCGTGTTCGAGGGCAAGTGGGCGGTCCAGGGCGGCCAGGACGCCGGGACCTTCCGCAAGGTGCTGGACCAGGTCGCCGCCGAGATCGGCGAGCGCCGGCCGGCCCCGGTGCAGGTCGCCCCGGCCGGGGAGGGCTGCGCGGACGGCGCCTGCGCCGTCTGACCGCGCTCCACCCGGCCGGTCACCGCCCCGGGACCCGCCTCAGGAGCACCTGAAGCGGGCCTCGGCCCAGTCCGCGACGTTCAGCGCCGACCAGACCCCGTGCGCCGGGGTGACCACCAGCCGGATCGAGTTCTGCCCGGCCAGCGGCACGTGCACCGGCACCGCCCCGTCACCGGCGGCGAGCGTCCCGGACCGCCACAGGGTGCGGCCGTCGCCGCCCTGGACGGAGAAGACCACCCCGCCCGGGGAGAGCGTCACGTCGTCCACCCCGGCCACCGCGTCGAAGGACGTGCAGCTGCGGTTGAGGTCGATCAGGGTCGTCGCCGGGGCGTGCACGGTGAGGGCGTGCCGGTGGTAGTCGCCGCTGATCCAGCCGCCGACGCGC
Organism: Kitasatospora sp. NPDC048545; assembly: GCF_040651155.1. Taxonomy (NCBI): domain Bacteria; kingdom Bacillati; phylum Actinomycetota; class Actinomycetes; order Kitasatosporales; family Streptomycetaceae; genus Kitasatospora; species Kitasatospora sp. NPDC048545. The sequence goes on along the minus strand of NZ_JBEZIQ010000019.1, from coordinate 6,904 downwards.
TGCCAGAAGCCGTCGCTGCCCTTCTGCCGGATGCTCGGTCCGGACGGCGGCACCCGGTTCCCGCCGGGCTTGACCACGGGCAGCACGTCCGCCCAGAAGTCGGTGGGCGCGGGCGGTGAGGGCGGGGTGGCGGTCGGCGTCGGCACCGGCGGCAGGGTGGGCGTCGGGACGACGGGCACCTCGGGCGTGGGAACCGGCGGCAGGGTCGGCAGGGGCACGACCGGGGGAGTCGGGGTTTGCCCGGGGGCCGGGGGGCTGCTGGGTGCCGGGGTGGCGGGCTTCGAGGCCCGGGGGGCGGGCGGGGCCTGCGTGGGCTTGGCGGTCGGCTTCGCACTGGGGCTCGGCGCGGGCTGTTCCGGGGCCGGCGCCGGCCCCGGAGTGCCGGGCGCGGGTGGCGGGGGCGACGCGGGGGCGGGTGCCGGAGGTGCCGGCCGTGCCGGGGACGGGACGGCCGGGGCGCCGGCGGCCGGGGGAGCGGCCGCCGGGGGCTGCGGCTCGGACGAGCCGGTCAGCGCGTACGCGGCGACGGCGGCCGCGGCCACCGCGACGGCGGCGGCGATCCCGGCCTTGGCGGCGGCGCCCAGGCCTTCGCCGGCCACGGCGGCGCCGCCGCCACCGGTGCCGGAGGCCGCACCGGCACCGGCCGTACCGGCGCCCGCACCGGCCCCGGACCCCGCCGTACCCGCGCCGGCCGCGGTACCGGCCGCAGTGGAGCCGGCCGCCGCGCCGGAGGACCCGGCGGTCGCCGCCGCGGTCCCGGCCGCCGCACCGCCGACCGCGGCGACACCGCCGACCGCGGCCGCGGCGGCACCGAAGCCGCCGACGCCGATCCAGACGAGCACGCCGCCGGGCAGCAGCGCACGCAGGCCGGTGTTGATCTCGGTCAGTTCCAGGCAGGCCGCCGTGCAGCGGTCGCACTCCTTGAGGTGCCGCCCGACCTCCGCCGAGGCCCGCTTGCGCAGCGAGCCGCGGGCGTACGCCCCGAGCCGGTTGGCGTAGGCCTCGCACGCCCGGTCCTGGCTGCCGGAGACGTGCGCCTGGAGGAACGCGGCGGCGAGCCGGTCGCGGGCCCGGTGGGCCTGGACGGCGGTGGCGTTGGCGGTCTTGCCGAGCATCACGGCGACGGTCTTGGGGGATTCCCGCTCGACCTCGGTGTGCCAGAGCACCACCCGGTCGTCCTCGGGCAGTTCGGCGTAGGCCTGCATGACCATCCGCTGGTCGGCCATCGCCATCGCCCAGGCGTCGGCGCCCGGGTCGGCCAGGTCGAGGTCGACGACGGCGGCCGAGGTCTGCGCGAAGACGGCGAAGTCGTCGACGAGTTGCTCGCGCCGCTCGCTGCGGTGCCAGGCGGCCGCGACGTTGCGCACGGCGGTCAGCAGGTACGCGCGGACGGCGAACTCCGGTCCCTTGCCCGCCCGCAGCGCCTGCAGGGTCCGGGCGAAGACCTCGCCCGCGAGGTCCTCGGCGGTGAAGTTGTCCCGGCAGCAGGTGCGGGCGTAGCGGCGGACGGACTCGGCGTGCCGGCGGTAGATCTCCTCGTACGCGGTGTCGTCGCCGGCCCGCACCCGGGCGGTCAACTCGGCGTCCGAGGGAGGGCGCTCGCCGTCCACGGGGTCGGCGGGGGCGGGCACGGTCGGGCGCGCGGGCCGCCGGCCGCCGCCGAACGGCTCGCCGACGAACGCCTCGGGGGTGACGCCGCCCCGGCCCGCGGGGGCCTGGCCGGGCACCCGGCCGGAGGGCAGCGCGGCGGCGGAGGCGGAGAGCGATTCGCGGCTGGGCATCCCGGCCTGGTCGGGGACGTGTCCGGCCGCCGAACCCGGTGCGCCGCCCGGCACTTGGGCCGGACCGCCGCCGCGTCCGCCGCTGCCGCCGCGCCCGTCGACGCTGTGCCCGCCGACGCCACCCGGACCGCCGACCCCGCCGGGGCCCGCGGCGGACCCTTCGGCGGTACTACCGGGGAGGCCTCCGAAGTCGAGCCCGTACCCGTAGTCGTTCTGTTCCTCGGCGCTCACAACGGACCCCAGATTCCACGACAGCCCCCGTAGTGTGGCAGGGCGCGCGGGAGTGCGTAGGCGCAAGGTTCCCCGTCGTACGGCGCCGACGGCGCGCGAAGGGCGCGCATTCGGACATTGGCTCCAACCACGGGCAAAGGATGGCATAGCGCAGGGACCGGCGGTAGCCGGACCGGCCGTTCCCCACTCTTCCGTGGGGCCGTCGCGGGTGTGTTCGCCCAGCGTGCGGCGCCGGGTCGTGCGACGTCCGCACCCGGCGCGCGCTCCTGTCCCGCGCGCCGGTGATCCTCCGACTCCCGCACCTGCCGGGCGCGGCGAGCGCACCCGGCACCGGGCGTCAGCGCGCCCGCAGACCGTCCAGCAGTATCTGCAGCAGCCGGTCCGAGGGACCGGCGAGCGCCTGACCGTCCGTCTGCGGAGAGACCGGCGAGAACCCGACCGGCGCCGGGGTCGAGACCGACGGCCGGGCCGCGTGCACGGGCACCGAGGCGGTCAGCACCAGCACCACGTCCGACACCGTGACGCCCGGCCGCAGTTCGCCCGCCGCACCGGCCCGCGCCACCAGCGCGGCCAGCAGCTGGAGCAGCAGCCGGGGATCGGCGTCGGCGGCCGACGGCTCGGCCGCCCCGCCGGAGCGGGCCTCCTCGCCGCGCAGGTCGAAGCGGACCGCCGCGGGCGCTTCCGGGGCCCGCTGCCCGGGCACCCGGCCCAGCTCCTCCGCGTACCGGAACGCCTCCGGCGGCAGCAGCCGTCCGGCGCCGCTGCTCACGGCCCGGGCCAGGTAGCCGGCCAGCGCGTCCCAGGCGCCGTCGCCGCCGTACAGCGACTCGCGGGCCTGCGCGGTCAGCCACGCCACCTCCTCGGCCGCGATCCGCTGGACCAGCACCTCCTTGCTCGGGAACCGCCGGTAGACCGTGCCGACCCCGACGCCGGCCCGACGCGCGACCTCCTCCATCGGCGCGCCGTAGCCGAACTCGCCGAACACCTCGCGGGCCGCCCGCAGCACGCTCTCCAGGTTCCGCCGGGCGTCCACCCGCAGCCGGGCCCCGGGCACCGGCACGGTGGCCTGTGCGGGCTCGCTCCGGTACGGGACGGCGGCCTGGACCACGCCGACCTGCACCGTCCCGGTCTGCGCCGGGAGGTCCACCGGGCCGCGCTGCTCGGGCACCACGCCCGGCCCGGCCTGCGGTGCGCCCGTCCGCCCCAACACCTGCTCCTGATCCATCATCCCAACTCTCCCCCGCAGGCGTCCGAATCCGGACCCTGTCGTCGCCCGCCCCCGCACCCCCCGGTGCAGCTCAGCCCGTCAGAAATGACCCGATGACCCATCGCTCGTGCCGCCCGTCCCGTTCCGATGACCACGGTTCGTGCCGCCGTGCCGGGTCCACGTCCGGCTCGGCGCGTCGGCACCGTCCGGGGCCCTGTCCGGGAACTAACCTTCCCCGGATGACTGCGCCCCAGTCGGGTTCTCACGCCAACGCTGGAACTGGCCGTAGTGGCCGCTCCACGGTGCGTCGCCGCCGATTGTCATGGCGGCGGCTGCCCCGGTACACAATCCGACCATAGTTCACGGCTCTTCGCGGCCGAAAGTGCGTCAGAAAGTCGCCCAGGAAGCACAACTGGCCACGGCGGCCACTCGCGTCGCAAGCCGCCCCGTACGGACTGTGGACAAGACCACCCCTGCCGGTCCTTCATAGGGGGGCGTGATGGGGGGACACCCCCGGCCGCGGGGCCGGGACGAGACGTCACATCGGCAGGAGGTGCACCATCAGGATCCTGATCGCCGGCGGAGGCTGCGCCGGTACGGCCACCGCACTCCACCTCCAGCGCGGCCTGCGGGAGCGGCTGCGGCGCGGCGAGGTGGAGATCACCGTCGTCGAGCCCCAGGCCTACTTCACCTACCACCCGCTGCTGGCCGAGGTCGCGGCCGGCTCGATCGACCCGAGACACGTGGTCGTCCCGCTGCGGAGGGTCCTGCCGGACTGCCGGGTGATCACCGCCCGGATCACCCGGATCGAACACGCCGCCCGCCGCGCCCTGGCCGACGCCGCGGGCCCCGGCGAACCCCCCGCGCCGATCGAACTGCCCTACGACGTCCTGGTGGTGGCCCCCGGCTCGGTCTCCCGGACGGCGCCGGTGCCGGGCCTCGCCGAGCACGGCCTCGGCTTCTCCACCGTCGGCGAGGCGGTGGGCCTGCGCAACCACGTCCTGGAACAGCTCGACCTCGCCTCCGCCACCCGCGACCCCGCGCTGCGCCAGGCCGCGCTCACCTTCGTCTTCGTCGGCGCCGGCTACGCGGGCGTCGGCGCGCTCGCGGAGCTGGAGGACATGGTCCGTGCCGCCGTGCGCGGCTACCACAACGTCCGTGCGGAGGACCTGCGCTGGGTCCTGGTCGAGGCGACCGACCGGATCCTCGCCGAGGAGGCACCCGACCTCGCCGAGCACACCCTCGGCGAACTGCGCGAACGCGGCGTGGACATCCGCCTGCGCACCACCCTGGAGTCCGCGGTCGACCGGGTCGTCGCGCTCTCCGACGGCAGCCGCTTCGGCGCCCGCACCCTGGTCTGGACGGCGGGCGTCCGGCCGTCCCCGCTGCTGCGCGACACCGACCTGCCGCTGGACACCCTCGGCCGGGTCCGCTGCCTCGCCACCCTGCAGGCGGTCGGACCGGACGGTCGCGCCCTGCCCGGAGTCTGGGCGGCCGGCGACTGCGCGGCCGTGCCGGATCCCCGTGCGGACGGCGCCCCCTGCGCGCCCAACGCCCAGCACGCCTTCGCCGAGGCCGAGCTGCTCGCCCGCAACATCGCGGTGGCCCTGGACGGCGGTCCGCACGCGCCGGGACTGGCCGCGTACGAGCCCGGCCCCGCCGCCTGCTCGACCTCGCTCGGTCCGGGCCGGGCCGTCGCGCACACCCGGCGGGGCGGCAAGCTCACCGGCCGGCGGGCCTGGTGGCTGCACCGGGCGCGGCACCTGCGACGGCTGCCGAGTGCCGAGCGCCGGGTGCGGGTGCTGGTGGACTGGCTGCTGGGCGGAGTGTTCTCCCGGGAGGCGGTCTCGCTGGGCGCGATGGAGAACCCGCGTTCGGCCTTCGAAGGCGGGTTCGGCCCGACGTTAGGCCGGCCGTCCGACACCGGACCGGATGCGCCCCGCTGACGGTCCCCGCCGACCCGGGCCGGATGTCGATCGGACGGCCACGCCGGGCGCGCGACTTCCGGAATCGGGCCTCCGCCTGACAGGATCAGCCCGACCTGGTCATTACCCCGTGTGCCGCCGCGTACACAAAAAGTGATGATATGCCTGGAAAACGAGGAAGCGGCCGTCGTTTGAACCTCATGCGCTGGAGCGCGCGGCTCACCGGAGTCCCCTGGCGTGCCACCCCGTCCGCCGGGGCCGGCACCGACGAGGGCGCGCCCTGCGCCGACGGCGTCGTGGTGCCCAGCCCCCGCGACCCGACCAGCCCCACCACCACCGCCGAACTCCTCGACCCGCACAAACCCCAGAACCTGCGCGAGGTCCTCAACCGCATCCCCGCCCCTGTCGCCGTCACCTACGGCCCGCTCCACCAGCTCGGCTACGCCAACCGCGCCTACCGCGAACTCTTCGGCGAACGCCCCACCGGCCTGCCCGCAGGCGAGGCACTCCCGGAACTCGGCACCATGGGCGTCCTGCCCCTCATGGACCAGGTCATCCGCGGCGGCCGCCCGCGCAGCGTCAAGGCCCGCTGCATCCTCGGCCTCACCGGCAACCGCTACTACAACGTCTCCTGCGTCCCGCTCGGCCCTGGCGAGACCGGCGACACCCCCGTCGAGGGCCCGCCCACCGGCGTCCTGATCTTCGCCGCCGAGGTCACCGACCAGGTCCTCGCCGCCGCCCGGCTCCGCGAAGCCGAACGCCGCCAGCGCGAGGCCGCCGTCACCCTCCAGCGCAGCCTGCTCCCGCAGAAGCTCGACCAGCCCGCGGACCTGCGGGTCGCTGCCACCTACCAGCCCGGCGGCGCCGAGGCCGCCGTCGGCGGCGACTGGTACGACGTCATCGCCATCGACGGCGGACGGACGGCACTCGTCATCGGCGACGTGATGGGCCGCGGCCTGCGGGCCGCCGCCGTCATGGGCCAGCTGCGCACCGCCGTCCGCGCCTACGCCAGGCTCGACCTGCCCCCGCACGAAGTGATGCGCCTGCTCGACGGCCTCGCCATGGAGATCGACGCCAACCAGATCGCCACCTGCACCTACGCCGTCTGGGACCCGCGGCGCCGCACCCTCTCCTACGCCTCGGCCGGCCACCTCCCGATGCTGCTGCGCTGCCCCGACGGCACCATCCTGCGCAGCGAGGAACAGAACGGCCCCCCGCTAGGCACCGGCGACGGCCTGCACGTGTCCCACACCCTGCGCCTGCTCCCCGGCACCACCGGCGTCCTCTATACGGACGGCCTCGTCGAACGCCGCGACGAGGACATCGACCAGGGCCTGGACCTCCTCGCCCGGACCCTGACCGGTGCGATCGGCGCCCCGGACGTGATCTGCGCGCGGCTGCTGAGGGCCATGGGGGTGACCTCGGAACACGACGACGACGTCGCGGTCCTGGCCTTCCACCTGCCGGCGGATGCGGTAGCCGAAAATCCACTTGCGGCGCTTGACTCGGCCACCCCAGAGGTCTAGTGTTCTTCGAGCTGCCTGGCAGGGAGCACCGGACACGCACCAGCGCGGACGGTCCCGAGGCAGCCAATCCTCTGAAACACCACTTCCCAGGTTCGGGCTGGGTCACGTTCGCGTGTTCGCGTCATGACTCGGTTCTTGCTTTGGCGTGTTCGTTTTATCGGATTGCGGCGGATTCGCTTTTCGGAGTACGGATCGGCTAGAGTTTGAAACGTCGGACAGGGCGTCAAGCCCCGG